>JAHAYB010000163.1 GCA_018384835.1 Comamonas sp. | reverse complement strand
CGCGCCGCCCCGCCTCACCCCCGGCGCGGGGGGGGGGGGACACATGGGCAGCAGTGTGTAGCGGTAGTGATATGCGGACTGTACTCAACGAAATCGACAGGTTGTGTCGGTGGCGCAAAATTTGTAGTGAATTTTTTTCTCTACCCCAGCCTGCGCTACCAAGCCCCCCTGCCAACGACCCATTCTGCCCTAGATATTGGGCAAAAACTGCTCTAGCTATGGTTTGTAGGCGGGTGCAGGCTGTTGCTGCTGTTGGGTACTCTGCCACGGGTGGCGGCTGTTTTTAGCGCCTTACCAGCACGTTTAGCCGTAGGTTTCGCCTGGGGCGGTAAAGCGACTGCCGGTATGGCCGTGGGCTGGGCAGCAAAAAAGCGGTCAAGGGTGGCGTAGGTGTCGGCAATCAGTTGCTGGCCATAAGCCTGTTCAATATGCCGGTACTGTTTGGCAATCAAGGGGGCGATGGTGCTGACGAGTTGTTCTGCCTGGCTGGTTAGGCGCACCAGTTGGCGGCGCTGGTCTTCGTCCATGCGGGTGCGTGTGACCCAGCCCAGGTCTTGCATACGCGCTAGCACGCCAGAGAGGCTGGGGCTAAGGATTTGGCACAGCTCGCAAATTTCGCGTGGCTCTAGCTGGCCATGCTCGCTGATGACCCGCAGGATGCGCCATTGCTGCTCGGTAACACCGTAATGCGTCAGGATGGGGCGAAAGTGGCGCAGCAGCTCCTCCCTGGCTCTGAGTAAAAGCTGTGGCAGGTTGCGGTGGGTGAATGGTTGGCTCATAGGGGCGTGGGGCAGAGGGGCTAGAGGGGGGAAGGGAGCAAGGCCAGGTGCGCAACAACCGCACGGCTTGCCTTGCCAGATATGCCTATTTTGCATGGCTAGCTGTGGGCGGGCTGGATGGCCGGTTGCAAGGCGGGCACTGTGGCTAGCGCCAACATAGCAGCAAATCAGGAAGATGTTAGTGAAATTTCACCCGGCTTTTCCAGGGGAAAACCCCAGGCCAATTTTCTTGACTTCACAAAGATATTAGTGATTTAATTAATTCGCTAATATCTTAGCAAGAGCGGCAAAAAATCCCTTATCCAACCACCCTCCAACCCCCCTATTCGGGAGACTTTTCCTATGCGTTTGAACCGTCTGTTTTGGCTCTCCGCCCTGTCTGTGGCGGCCACTGCCCCCGCTTATGCCCAAGAGGTCACGCTCAAAGTGGCGCATTTCTTACCAGCGGCTGCCCCCGCCCAGCAAAACGTGCTGCAACCTTGGTGCGAAGATTTGAAGAACGACTCCAATGGTCGCATCCAATGCCAGTTCTACCCCGCTATGCAGCTTGGCGGCACGCCAGGGCAATTGGCTGACCAAGTGAAAAACGGCGTGGCCGATGTGGTGTGGACTGCGCCGGGCTACTCGGCAGGGCGCTTCCCCGCGATTGAGGCGTTTGAGCTGCCCTTTATGGTCAAAGACTCCAGCTCCAGCTCTGCCGCGCTGTGGCAGTACTACCAGCAGCACGCGCAGCAAGAGTTTGCCGCCTACAAGGTGCTGGCCTTTCATACCGATGGCGGCCAGGCGGTACACACCTCTAGCAAACCCGCCAATGCCTTGGCAGATTTTGCTGGGCTAAAGCTGCGCACCTCTACCCGCATGGGCGCTAAAACCTTGCAGGCACTCGGTGGCTCGCCCGTCGCCATGCCGCCCGCCCAGGTGACAGAGGCCATTGCCAAAGGCGTAGTCGATGGCTCTTTAGGCGCGTGGGAGCTGGTCATGCCCACCAAGCTATCGGAAGTCACCAAGCTGCACATGCAGCCCGAGGCCGGTGCTCCCTACCCCACCGCCACCGTGCTGATGGTGCTGATGAACCAAAAGAAATTCGACAAGCTGCCCGCTGACCTCAAAGCCATTGTGGACAAGCACTCTGGTGCAACCCTGAGCGCCCGCTTTGGCACAGCGTTTGATGAGGAAGCCCAGCGCTCGCGCCAAAACGTCCAGTCCTTGGGCAATAGCGTGACCACCCTGAGCGCTGCGCAAATTGCCGAGCTGCAAAAAGCCACCGCCAGCGTGGATGAAGAGTGGGTAGCACAAGTCAGCAGCAAAGGGCTGGATGGCAAGGCTTTGCTAGCCGCCGCCCGTGCGTTGACGGCGACCAGCTCCGCGCCTTAATTCGCCACCCTTTAAGCCACAGCACGGCGCACAGCACAGCTTCGTTCACCAGCACCCAGCATCAGGAGAGCGCTCATGCCCCACCCTCCCACACCAGCAGCACCAGTGACACCAGCGCAGGCGGCTGCCCCCCTGCACCAGCAGCCATCTTTCAACACCCGGCTGGAGCAGGTTTTACTGCGCACCGCGCAAGCCCTGGCGCTGGGTGGGGGCATTTTGTTTGTCGGCTTGATTGCCATGTCCCTCGTTTCCATCGTGGGGCGCAAGCTGGGCTTTGGCTCAGTCAATGGCGATATTGAGCTGATGCAAGCAGGCACGGCGGTGGCCGCTGTGGCGCACCAGCCTAGCGGCGCTGGATGCTTATGACTCTGGCGAAAGCACCCCCTTGGTAGAGCTGCCGCTGTGGATACCCATTGGCCTGCTACTGCCCAGCCTGGCGCTGATGGTGCTGTGCGCAGGCTTTCGCGCCTACACCTGCTGGTGCCCAAGCAGCACCATGACGGATACCCACAGCACCCCACAAGGAGAGCAAGCATGAGCGGCACCGCTATTGGACTCATGGGGCTTTGCCGCCCTGCTGGCTATGCTGGTAGTGCGCGTGCATATTGCGCTGGCCATGTTCATCACCGGCGCAGGCATTTACCTGGTGATGAACCAGGGGGAGACGGGGGCTTTGCTCTACACCCTGAACAACTTGGTGTATGCCCGCGCCTCTAACTACGACCTGGCGGTCATCCCGCTATTTATTTTGATGGGGCAGTTTGCCACCCACGGCGGCCTGTCTAAAGCGCTGTTTCACGCAGCAGGAACCATGATTGGCCACTGGCGCGGCGGCCTGGCCATGGCGGCCACGGCCGCTTGCGCAGCCTTTGGGGCGATTTGTGGCTCCTCTTTGGCCACGGCGGCCACCATGGGGCAGGTGGCGTTACCTGAACTCAAGGCGCATGGCTATTCCGGCAAGCTGGCAACGGCCACCTTGGCCGCCTCGGGCACGCTGGGGGTGATGATTCCGCCCTCCGTACCGCTGGTGATTTATGCCGTGCTGACCCAAGAATCCATTGGCAAGCTGTTTATGGCGGCGGTGATTCCGGGGGTGATAGCCGCCCTGGGCTATCTGCTGGTAATTGCTATTTTGGTGCGCCGCGACCCCAGCGCAGGTCCTGCAGGGCGGCGTGTGCCTTGGGGTGAGCGCCTGCGTGCGCAAATCAACATCATCCCCGTGCTGCTGGTGTTTTTGGTGGTGATTGTGGGCATCTACGCAGGCTGGGCAAACCCGACGGAGGCCGCCTCCATTGGCGCAGCGGCTTGTGGCATTTTGGCGGTGCTAACCGGCGGGCTGCGCCTGACGGGCTTTGTGAAAAGCATTTACCAAAATGTGCAGAAAGCCCCGTCATTCATGGCGGGGATGGATAGCACGGATGCCCAAGGCATCTTAAAACGCCAGTATATTCACTGACATCTATGC
>JAHAYB010000087.1 GCA_018384835.1 Comamonas sp. | reverse complement strand
ATCTTGCGACAGTTTGGCGTGCCCGTACCCCGTGGCATTGCTGCGTTTACCGTGCAAGAGGCTGTAGAAGCCGCGCAAAAACTCGGCGGCCCCGTGTGGGTGGTCAAGGCCCAAATCCACGCCGGTGGCCGTGGCAAGGGCGGCGGCGTGAAAGTGGCCAAAACCCTGGACGATGTCAAAGCCCTGTCTGAGCAAATTCTGGGTATGCAACTGGTGACGCACCAAACCGGCCCCGAAGGCCAAAAAGTGCGCCGCCTGTACATCGAAGACGGCGCTGACATTCAGCAGGAATACTACCTGTCGCTGGTCACTGACCGCGCCACCCAAAGCGTGGCCTTTATCGCCTCCAGCGAAGGCGGCATGGACATTGAAGAGGTAGCAGCCAGCACCCCCGAGAAAATCGTCAAAGTGTTTGTCAACCCCCTGCAAGGCTTTACCCAAGCCCAGGGCGAAGAGCTGGCCAAGGGCATTGGTATGCCTGCCGACAGCGTGGCGCAGTTTGTCGATGTGTGTACCAAGCTCTACAAGTGCTACATGGACACCGACGCTTCCCTGGTGGAAATCAACCCCCTGAACCGCGACAGCAAAGGCAACATCATTGCCCTGGACGCGAAGTTCAACTTTGACAGCAACGCCCTGTACCGCCTGCCCGAAATCGTGGCGCTGCGCGACCTGGACGAAGAAGACCCTGCTGAAATCGAAGCCTCTAAATTCGACCTAGCCTACATCAGCCTGGACGGCAACATTGGCTGCTTGGTGAACGGCGCTGGCCTAGCTATGGCCACGATGGACACCATCAAGCTGTTCGGCGGCGAGCCTGCCAACTTCCTGGACGTAGGCGGCGGCGCTACGGCTGAGAAAGTCACCGAAGCCTTCAAAATCATGCTCAAAAACGAGAAGGTCGAAGGCATTTTGGTCAACATCTTCGGCGGCATCATGCGCTGCGACACCATCGCCACCGGCGTGGTCACTGCATGTAAAGCCGTGAACCTGAGCGTGCCTCTGGTCGTACGCATGAAGGGCACCAACGAAGAGCTGGGCAAACAAATCCTGGCCGATAGCGGCCTGCCCATCATCGCTGCCGACACCATGGCCGAAGCCGCCACCAAAATCGTGGCTGCCGTCAAGTAATTTGCCCAGGAAAGAGAAAGCAAGACCATGTCTATCTTTATCAATAAAGACACCAAAGTCATCACCCAGGGCATTACCGGCAAAACCGGTCAATTCCACACCGAAAAATGCCAGGAATACGCCAACGGCAAGAACTGCTTTGTTGCAGGCGTGAACCCCAAAAAAGCGGGCGAAACCATCTTTGACATCCCGATCTACGGCTCGGTCAAAGACGCTGCCAAGGAAACCGGCGCCACCGTCTCCGTCATCTACGTGCCCCCAGCAGGTGCAGCCGCTGCCATCTGGGAAGCGGTAGAAGCCGACTTGGATCTGGCCATCTGCATTACCGAAGGCATTCCAGTGCGCGATATGCTGGAAGTGCGCAACAAAATGCGTGCCAAGGTAGAAGCGGGCGGTAAAGAAACCCTGCTGCTTGGCCCCAACTGCCCCGGCCTGATTACGCCTGATGAAATCAAAATCGGCATCATGCCCGGCCACATCCACAAAAAAGGCCGCGTAGGCGTGGTCAGCCGCTCCGGCACGCTGACTTACGAAGCCGTGGCGCAGCTCACCGAGCTGGGCATTGGTCAATCCAGCGCTGTGGGCATTGGTGGTGACCCCATCAACGGCTTGAAGCATATTGACGTGATGCGCGCCTTCAACGACGACCCCGATACCGATGCCGTCATCATGATTGGCGAAATCGGCGGCCCCGATGAAGCCGAAGCCGCCCAATGGTGCAAAGCCAACATGAAGAAACCCATCGTCGGCTTTATCGCTGGCGTAACAGCCCCTCCCGGCAAACGCATGGGTCACGCTGGCGCACTGATTTCCGGCGGCGCTGACACGGCTGATGCCAAGCTGGCCATCATGGAAGAGTGCGGTTTCACCATCACCCGCAACCCTTCCGAAATGGGTCGCCTGCTGCAAGGCTTGCTGAAAAAAGCCTAAGCGCTTAAACAGCCCTTGACAAAAAGCCCGCTGCGCCTGTAAAGCCAGCGGGCTTTTTGCTGGGCATCCAACCTGCCTACCTGCCTACCTGAGCCAGCGCACAGAGGATGATGGAGCAGGTTGCGCTGCCGCCATCGCCGCGGCCTGCTCAGGTAGTTGAAACCCCGCCACAATCTGCGCCAAGTGATGTGCCTGCTGCTGTAGGGAGTGAGCCGCAGCGCTGGCCTGCTCGACCAGGGCGGCGTTTTGCTGGGTGCTTTGGTCCATTTGCGTGACAGCGCTCCCCACCTCGGCAATGCCACTGCTTTGTTCCTGGCTGGCGCTGCTAATTTCGGCCACGATGGTGGTGACCTGCTCGATGCTGCTCACCACCTGCGCCATGGTGCTACCGGCCTGCTGTACTTGGCTGCTGCCCTGGGCAACTTCGCAGACGGAGGCTTCAATCAAGCCTTTGATTTCACGGGCGGCCTCGGCGCTGCGCTGGGCAAGAACGCGCACCTCAGCGGCCACCACGGCAAAGCCGCGCCCTTGGTCACCGGCGCGGGCAGCTTCCACAGCGGCGTTGAGCGCCAGGATATTGGTCTGAAAAGCGATGCCATCAATCACGCTGATGATGGCCTCAATCTTGCGCGAGGCCGCTTCAATCCCGCTCATGGTGGTAACCACCGCTTGCACCGCCGCGCCACCTGTACCAACGGTCTGGGATGCTTGCTGCGCTAAGTGGCTGGCTTGGTGGGCGTTGGCCGCGTTTTGCTGCACGGTGGCGGTCAGTTGCTCCATCGCGGCGGCGGTTTCTTCTAGGCTACTGGCCTGCTGCTCGGTGCGGCAGGAGAGGTCGTTATTGCCCAGGGCAATCTCATCACTGGCTAGGCGTACATTCTCGGCAGCGGCACGAATTTGCAGCAATACGCTGGCAATTTTGTCGGCAAACTGGTTAAAGGCTTGGGCAATTTCCGACAGCTCGTCGTGGCCACTGGCATCCATACGGCGTGTTAAATCCCCTTCGCCGCTAGCAATATCAGTGAGTGCATTGCGTACCAAAGGCAGGCGGCGCAGCAGGCGGCTAACGCTGGCAGCCATCACCAAACCGGCAGCGATAATGCACAGCAAAGTAGCAATGCCTGCCACCCAAGCCAGTTGCGTAAGGCCAGAGAGTGCATCTTTTTGCTCTGCCGCCACCACCAGCACCCAATGGGTTCCGGCCACCGGAGCGGCGTAGAGCAGCTCTTTTTGGCCATTGCGCTCAAGCACGGCGTGCTGGCCGCTTTGGCTGAGGCGTTGCAGAAAATCCATACTCAGCTGGGCGTTGAGCGCCGTCACCGGCTTGAGGGTGAGCGCACTATCGGGGTGCGCCAGAATGGTTTGTGCTTGGGTATCTACCAAAAAGCCAAAACTCTGAGCCGTGGGGTGAATGGCATTGACCTTTTTCACCACGGTGGTTAAGGCCACGTCAGAGGCAATCACCGCCACAGTTTGCCCGCCTTGCTGTATCGGCTCGGCCAGGCTAACGACCAGCGCACCGGTGCTGGAGTCGGGGTAAGCCGGGGTCAAAATGGGCTTGCCCTCACGCACTGCCTGCTGGTACCAAGCGCGTTGCGTGCCGTCGTAGCTAGAGTCACGCCCCTTAACAAAGGCATGGCTTTTATCAGCACGCACAAAATAGGCCAAATCCAAGCCCGCCGCCTCTGCCGCTTGCAGCATGGGCAGGGGGTTTTCTTGGTCTAAAGCCAGGCGTATGGAGCCAGTAAGCTGCTGCTTATCTACCAACCACTGCGCCAGTTCAGCCGCATGTTGTTGGGTTAGGCCGCCTAGGCGCTTATCCAACTCGGCAAGCATGTCGGCACGTACCACCGTAAATGCCATACCCGATAACACTAGCAACGCCAAAGTGGTTAAAAGCACACTAATACCGATTAACTTGGTGCGTAATGAGTGGAACATAGCGGCTCTCCTTGGGAAGTGAAGTGTTTTTATAGGCAGGAATTAACAGCGAAAGCCGCTCCATAATACCTAGCTATGACTGCGTTGAAACACTCCAATAGCCCTGCCAATGCTGCGCCCTCTACCCAGGACAGCACCCGCATTGACGACACCCGCATCCAAGCGGTACGCCCCTTAATTACCCCGGCCATCTTGCAAGAATGGCTGCCCGCCTCAGCCGCCGCGCTGACTTTGGTGGAGGGCAGCCGCGCTGCCATCTCCCGCGTGCTGCATGGTGAGGACGACCGGCTTATCGTCGTGGTGGGGCCTTGCTCCATCCACGACCACGCGCAGGCGCTGGACTATGCCCGCCAGCTCAAAGCCCAGGCGGACGCGCTGGCGCAGGATTTGCTCATCGTCATGCGCGTGTACTTTGAAAAGCCGCGCACCACCGTAGGCTGGAAAGGCTACATCAACGACCCGCACCGCGACGGCAGCTATGCCATGAACGAGGGGCTGCAACTGGCGCGTCGCCTGCTGCTGGATGTGCTGGACGTGGGGCTGCCCGTGGGCACGGAGTTTCTGGATTTGCTCTCCCCCCAATTCATTAGCGACTTGGTGAGCTGGGGCGCTATCGGCGCACGCACCACCGAAAGCCAAAGCCACCGCCAATTGGCCAGCGGCCTATCGTGCCCGGTGGGCTTTAAGAACGGTACGGATGGTGGCCTGCAAGTGGCCTGTGATGCCATGGTAGCGGCTCAAGCGCCCCACGCCTTTATGGGCATGACCAAGATGGGGCAAGCCGCCATTTTTGAAACCCGTGGCAACCGCGACTGCCACGTTATTTTGCGCGGTGGCAAAGCCCCCAACTACAGCGCCGCCGATGTACAAGCCGCCTGCGCACTGCTAGAAAAAGCCAAGCTGCGCCCGCAGGTGATGATTGACCTCTCCCACGCCAACAGCAGCAAACAGCACCAGCGCCAAGCCGTAGTGGCCGCCGACGTAGCCGCCCAAATCGCCGCTGGTGAGCAGCGCATTACTGGCGTGATGATTGAAAGCCACCTCCACGAAGGCCGCCAAGACATACAACCCGGCCAGCCCCTGCAATACGGCGTATCGATTACCGATGCCTGCATCAGCATGGCGCAAACCGTGCCCGTGCTGGAGCAACTGGCCGCTGCCGTGCGCCAGCGACGGGCAGGCTAATTAACCGGCAAACACCTTGCCCGGATTCAATATCCCCAGTGGGTCTAGCGCCTGCTTAATGGCGCGCATCATGGCAATAGCCTCTGCACCGCATTCCTTCACCAGGAAGTCTTGCTTGTGGATGCCCACGCCATGCTCGCCGCTGCAAGTGCCCTCCATGTCGATGGCGCGTTGCACCAGGCGCTGGTTGAGCTGCTCGGCGCGTTCGCGCTCTGCGTCGTCGTTGGGGTCGATAAGGTAGCCAAAGTGGAAGTTGCCATCGCCCACATGGCCGACCAAGAAGTAGGGGATGGCGCTGGCCTCAGCCTCGGCAATGGACTCCAGCAGGCAGTCGGCCAGGCGCGAAATGGGCACACAGGTATCGGTGGAAATGCACACGCAGCCAGGGCGGCTCTGTACGCCAGCAAACAAGGCGTTATGGCGGGCGGTGAATAGGCGGGTGCGCTCTTCGGGGGTGTCTGCCCATTCAAAGTCCTGCGCCTGGTACTCGCTGGCAATGGCTTGCACCATCTCTACCTGCTCTTGTACGCCGCTGGGGGAGCCGTGGAATTCCATCAGCAGCATGGGCGCTTCGCGCAGGCTGAGCTTGCTGTGGCGGTTGACCATGCCCACGGTGGCTGCGTCCAGCAGTTCCACACGGGCAATGGGTACGCCCAGTTGAATGGTTTGAATCACGGTGTGCACTGCATCGGCCATGCTGGGGAAGGTGCAGGTGGCCGCCCGCACCGCCTCTGGCAGGGGGTAGAGGCGCAGGGTAATTTCGGTAAAGATGCCCAGCGTTCCCTCGCTGCCCACCATCAGGCGGGTGAGGTCGTAACCGGCAGCGCTTTTTTTGGCACGGCTGCCCGTGCGTAACAGCTCGCCGCTGGCGTTGACCACCTCCAGCGCCAGCACGTTCTCGCGCATGGTGCCGTAGCGCACGGCATTGGTTCCACTGGCGCGGGTGGCGCACATGCCACCAATGCTGGCATCCGCACCGGGGTCAATGGGGAAGAACAGCCCTTCGTCCTTGATGGCATCGTTGAGTGCCTTGCGGCGTATGCCGGGCTGTACGGTCACGGTCATGTCTTCGGCGTTGATGCGCAGTATCTGCTGCATCCGGCTGACATCCAGGCTGATGCCGCCGCGCACCGCCAGCAAATGCCCTTCCAGCGACGTGCCCGCGCCATAGGGAATCAGCGGCACGCGGTACTGGGCGCACAGGCGCACGGCATCTTGTACATCTTGGGTGGATTCGGCAAACACCACGGCTTGCGGCGGTGGTGCAAAGATGGAGCCTTCATCGCGGCCATGCTGCTCGCGCACAGCAGCGGCGGTGGAGCATTGCGCACCAAAGCGCTGTTGCAGCGCGGCAAGAAATTCCTGGGGCAGTTCTGTGAGGGGAGTGGTTGCAGTGGCTGAGGTCATAGCTTT
>JAHAYB010000106.1 GCA_018384835.1 Comamonas sp. | reverse complement strand
ACATTCACCTTCGATGAAGCGCTTCATATGGCATCAAACCTCAATACAGATGCCAAGATTTTAAATTTGAGCCGCCGCCAATGCAGTGTTTTCACACAGCCTCGGCCGGTAGGCGACAGTCTCAGAACGACCCAAAGGAGTCTTTCAGAAAGACTTTAGGCATGCAAGGCCGTGCTAACCTACGTGGCCTATTGCTATAAAAATAGGGACTCGTATGCTTTTCAACGTTTTTGGTCGGATGCTGCAAATCGAAAGATTCCAAAACGGGTGGCGAGCCTACCATCCAAGCAACGACGGTAAAAGACGACCTTCCAGTCTAGTCATTCCTGAGTTCATTAAAGAAGAAGAACTGATCCAGTATTTGACGGACATCTTTCATGAGAATGCCTCTCCGTTGCACCCCGAGGTTCTGAAAGTCCGCTAAGCCATCACATGGAAAGGCATCTGCTGGTCGTAGCAGTCCTTTTAGGGAAGGTCTGCATAACTCAATTCCGGCAAAACTCACGCCAACAAAATCAATGAGTTATCGTGAGTTTGCTCGTGAAAACGCGACTTATGCAGAGGTTCCTTAGGCGAATTCAGACATGGTCAAGGTTAGAGCCGAAACTGGCATAAAGAACCATATAGCTTTATGGGAAATCATGCCACTTTCGCACTGCCAAAATCCCTGTGTCAAGGCCACAACCCTTCTTGATGGCTATAGGTGTCCGGAACATACTGGCAAATAGGACACCCAGGGTGGCGAAACAAGGGTGTTTGCAGCGTCTAGCCCGACAGGTATTCGCACAGCCCTGGACGCTCATTCTGATGATGCTGCACAGATGATCCATGAGACCCCCCATCCAGCAGTTGCATGAGCATGTGTCCGGTACTCGTTACCTGCCGACAGCATTGCTTTCAGGGCTGTGATGTGTTGTGGCCTGTGACCAAGAGTAGGGGAAGGTAGTGAGGATTCTTGCTCACTACAAAGCCTTGTTTGATTCAGTTTTTAAACCCTGCTCACAGCCCAAGCGCACGTAGGTCCAATTGGCCGTCCTTCACGGGAGGACACCAGAAATAACTACCTGTCAATGGTCTGGAGAAAGTAAATAAAGCATCACTGATGCCATCATCCATACCTAGCATACGGCGCATCTGGTCTTCGAAAGCATTAAAGCTACAGCCAAAAGCCGAAAACATCAGTCCACTGTGATCCTCTCCTTGAGGGCTAACACTCCACCAGGGCATGGAGCGTCGCACAACAAATGCCTCTGGTTCAAAACTTTCCTGCGCTGTTCGTTTGACATGTGCAGACTCCGGAGCATCCTCTAGCTCTTCATTGTCCGTGCAGCGTCTACCCACCGAATAGTCCTGCTCACTCACACTCATGCGGCCAAAGGCAGCGTAGTCATGCATCCACTGCTGCAAAGCCCAAAAACTACTGCCGTCAATCCCCTCGCCATGCCCGGTTGTGATACTTGCTGCTACAGCTGCATCCTCTTCAGGGTTTTCGGTGCCATCCTCATACCCCGTTAAGTCATGCCCACGCCCATTGGCATTACGTGCATGTAAAAAGGTATCCACCGTATGGTCGATCTTGAAGGCAGGAGCGAGCATCGAAATAAGCTTTGCAGTCATTGCAAGCAACTCTCCACGCTGATCACTACGTAACCAGAGGCACAGCGCATATGGCGTACAAGGAACCTCGAATATCGGTCCCTTCAGATGAGGAAAATCACGCATCAGCGACAGCTGTTTTCCCATTTTTTGCAAAACTTGCAAGCCGATGCCAACCACTACCTTCCCATCAGCAGCAGTGGCCTGTAGTTTGCTTAGCGCACTTGTTAATGCCGCGCCAGAATCGGCCAGAGTGAAGAAAACATAGCGCCCCTGTTCAGCAAGTGGTGCAAGAATACCCGCTTGTGCTTTTGTCATGAAATTACTGATTAAACAAATAGAAGACACCTTAAAGTTTAGGTCCGAATGACATCAAAGCGCTACCATTCGTTTAAACATCAGTAGCAAGCTGAATCACAGCGGACTCGGGGATGGCGATGTCCACCAGACCATCACGTTCTGCCTTGATCTTTTCTGCCTGATCCAGCACCTCACGCATGTACTTCAGCGGGTTCTTCAGCAAGTCCTCCGCAGCGCTCTCATGTACTGCCACGCCCCTAGTTGCCAGACGGTCATAGGCACGGATCACCTTGAGGTGGAACTGAGGGCTGATCCACATGGCGTAGGCGTAGATCAGCTCTTTGCAAACGTAAGTACCACCGAAGCGGCCTGGAGTGGAAAGAAGCGGCTTACTCCGGGAATCCTCGGAATTAGAAAGCTCTGTGATCAGCTCTTGCGTTTTCTGTTGGCGCAAGAAATCTGAGGGCTGATGCGCCTTCTCTCCGCCTGCGGCCTTGTGCAGGTCGTTCAGGCAGAAGCGCCCTTCGCTGCCCTGGCGAATGGTGATGGTGTCGATAACGATTGCGGTCATGTCTTGTCCTCCTTTCGTACTGCTTGAGAAAAAGAAAAAGCCCACGGGGGTGAGGCGTGGGCTTGGTGATGTAGGTATCTCAGTGACTGTTTTGTCTTACTCCTCGTTCTTCTTGATGTCGTTCAGGATGTAGGTGTAGAGAGCAACGATTGCTTCCTTGCTGATGCCTTCATTACGCATGTCTCGGTACGCCTGGATCAAGTCAGTTTTGAAGTCCTCCAGTGACTGGCGCTGAGATGGGACGAACTGGTACATGGCGAAGGGGGCAGCCACG
>JAHAYB010000082.1 GCA_018384835.1 Comamonas sp. | reverse complement strand
TTGCGGCTTCGACTACTCCAAATAGATCAATGATCTGACGGTCGGTGTTCTCGAAATTATTCGTGATTAGATTGCTGAGTTCACCATTGAAGGTGATTTGCGCCGTGAGACAACAATGAATATCAAGCGTTTGATGGACATTGGTTGCTATCGCGGTTTCCGCCATCGCCGCGGTCTGCCGATGCGTGGTCAGCGTACCCGCACCAATGCTCGCACCCGTAAAGGTCCGCGCAAAGGTGCAGCGCAGCTGAAGAAATAAAGAGATTGAAAGAACCATATGGCTAAGTCTCCCTCCAACAGTGCTTCGCAGCGCGTCCGTAAGAAAGTTCGTAAGAACGTCTCCGACGGTATTGCACATGTGCATGCATCGTTCAATAACACAATCATCACCATCACTGACCGCCAAGGTAATGCTTTGGCATGGGCATCTTCTGGCGGTCAGGGCTTCAAGGGCTCGCGAAAATCCACTCCATTCGCAGCCCAAGTGGCATCCGAAGTTGCTGGTCGCGCCGCTAGGGAGCAGGGCATCAAGAATATTGATGTTGAAATCAAAGGCCCCGGTCCTGGCCGCGAGTCTTCAGTTCGCGCTCTCGGTGCTTTGGGTATCCGCATCACGTCTATCTCTGATGTGACGCCGGTTCCGCACAACGGCTGCCGCCCACAAAAGCGCCGCCGCATCTAAATACATGAAGACCACCGCCGTCTGTGCCCGTGAAAACGCCGCAGACGGCTCCCGCAATCCTTTGCGGAAGATGACATAGAAAGATATTCAAGTGGCACGTTACCTAGGCCCCAAAGCCAAACTCTCCCGCCGTGAAGGCACTGACTTGTTCCTCAAAAGCGCGCGTCGCTCGATTTCGGACAAGGCTAAATTTGACACTAAGCCCGGCCAACACGGTCGCACTTCTGGTCAGCGCACCTCGGACTACGGTCTACAGCTGCGTGAAAAGCAGAAGGTCAAACGCATGTACGGCGTGCTGGAAAAGCAATTCCGTCGCTATTTTGAAGCTGCTGAGCGCAAAAAAGGTAATACTGGCGCCAACCTGATGGGTTTGCTGGAATGCCGTCTGGACAACGTGGTCTACCGCATGGGCTTTGGCTCGACGCGCGCTGAAGCACGTCAGCTGGTTTCGCACAAGGCAATTACCGCGAACGGTCAATCCGTCAACATCCCTTCGTACTTGGTCAAGGCGGGCGATGTGGTGGCGGTTCGTGAAAAATCCAAAGCACAAAATCGCATTATTGAAGCCTTGCAATTAGCGCAGCAAGTCGGCCTGCCTGCTTGGGTTGAAATGGATTTGAGCAAGTCGCAAGGCGTGTTCAAGAAGGTTCCTGACCGCGATGAGTTTGGTGCTGACATCAACGAATCGCTGATTGTTGAGTTGTACTCGCGTTAATCGCCTCAGGCTTACGCCTAAATTTTCGACAAAACGTTCCTAAACCGCGAGGCATCGCGGTTTAGGCGCTTCACCAGCCTTACCGGTGTAACGAGCTGGGGGTATTGAGAGGAAGTCTGAATGCAAACAAATCTGCTAAAACCCAAGGCTATCTACGTAGAGCAGCTTGGCCATAACCGTGCCAAAGTCTCTCTGGAGCCGTTCGAGCGTGGTTACGGCCACACACTAGGCAATGCCATTCGGCGGATCTTGCTCTCGTCCATGGTGGGTTACGCAGCGACTGAAGTGACGATTGCAGGCGTTCTGCATGAGTATTCTTCGATTGATGGCGTGCAAGAGGACGTGGTCAACATTTTGTTGAACCTCAAGGGTGTGGTCTTTAAGTTGCACGGTCGCGGCGAAGTAACGCTCAGTTTGCGTAAAGACAGCGAAGGTGTTGTTACCGCCCGCGATATCCAGACCCCGCACGATGTCGAAATTGTCAACCCTGATCATGTGATTGCACATCTGTCGGCTGGTGGCAAGTTGGACATGCAGATCAAGGTAGAAGAAGGCCGTGGTTACGTGCCTGGCAGTATGCGCCGTCATTCGGATGAATCGACCAAGTCGATTGGTCGGATTGTGTTGGATGCATCGTTCTCCCCGGTTCGCCGAGTGAGCTACACCGTTGAGAGCGCTCGCGTTGAGCAGCGCACCGATTTGGATAAGCTGGTTCTCGAGATCGAAACTAACGGTGCCATCACGGCTGAAGATGCAGTACGCGCATCGGCCAAGATTTTGGTCGAACAATTGGCGGTATTTGCCCAGTTGGGCGATGGCGACTTGCCAGATTTTGGTGAGCGTGCGCCTGCCCGTGGCAACTCGACCTTTGACCCGATCTTGTTGCGTCCTGTTGATGAGTTGGAATTGACGGTACGTTCTGCCAACTGCCTCAAGGCCGAGAACATCTACTACATCGGTGATCTGATTCAGCGCACCGAGAACGAGTTGCTCAAAACGCCTAACTTGGGTCGCAAGTCGCTTAATGAAATCAAGGAGGTTCTCGCTTCGCGCGGTCTGACCCTTGGTATGAAGCTTGAAAACTGGCCGCCAGCTGGTTTGGATAAGCGTTAAGTTATAATTTTTGCCCCGCTAAGGGGAGTGCCTCGGGCAGTACCTGGTACGGCTGCACGATTTAACGATATATAAGGAAAAGCACCATGCGCCACGGACACGGACTCCGCAAACTTAACCGTACTAGCTCGCACCGCCTTGCGATGTTGCAAAACATGATGAATTCGCTGCTGCAGCACGAAGCCATCAAGACCACTTTGCCTAAAGCTAAAGAACTGCGCCGCGTAGTTGAGCCAATGATCACTTTGGCCAAGGTTGATACCGTTGCCAATCGCCGCTTAGCATTCAACCGCCTGCGTGATCGCGATATGGTCACCAAGCTGTTCAACGATTTGGGTCCTCGTTTCAATACGCGTCCCGGTGGTTACACCCGTATCTTGAAGATGGGCTTCCGCGTTGGTGACAACGCTCCTATGGCTCTTGTTGAGCTGGTGGATCGTGGTGCCGCAGCTGCAGAAGAAAATAA
>JAHAYB010000079.1 GCA_018384835.1 Comamonas sp. | reverse complement strand
CGACGGCCAAAGCTACGCCACCCAAATCACCTTCGTCACCGACCGCCCCGGCCACGACCTGCGCTATGCGATTGATGCCCAAAAAATCCAGCACGAATTGGCTGGGTACCGCAAGAGACTTTTGACACCGGCCTGCGCAAGACCGTGGCGTGGTACCTGGACAACCTGGACTGGTGCCGCCAGGTGCAAGACGGCAGCTACCGGCGCGAGCGGCTGGGGTTGGAGAAGTAACTCGACACGAAAGAATAATGAGGTAAAGGGGCAAACACGATGAAAGGCATCATCCTCGCCGGCGGCAGCGGCACGCGGCTATACCCCATTACCCGGGGCACCAGTAAACAGTTGCTGCCCATCTACGACAAACCGATGATTTACTACCCTCTGTCCGTGCTCATGCTGGCCGGCATTCGGGACGTACTCATCATCACCACGCCAGAAGACCAAGCCGCCTTCCAGCGCCTGCTGGGCGATGGGTCTGACTTTGGCATCCACCTGCAATACGCCATCCAGACCAGCCCGGACGGCCTGGCGCAAGCCTTTTTGATTGGCGAAGACTTCATTGGTAGCGACAGCGTTTGCCTGGTGCTGGGCGACAACATTTTCTACGGCCAAGGCTTTGGCCCCATGCTGCGCCAAGCTGCGCAGCGCAGCCAAGGAGCCACCGTCTTTGGCTATCAGGTCAAAGACCCCGAGCGCTTTGGTGTCGTGGCCTTCGATGGTTATGGCAAAGCCACCAGCATCGAAGAAAAGCCGCTGCAACCCAAAAGCAATTACGCTGTCACCGGCCTGTACTTTTACGACAACGACGTGGTACGCATTGCCAAACAGATCCAACCCAGCCCCCGGGGCGAGTTGGAAATCACCAGCATCAACCAAGCCTACCTGGAGCGCGGTGACCTGAACGTGCAACTGCTGGGCCGGGGCTTTGCCTGGCTAGACACTGGCACATTTGAGAGTCTGCAACAAGCCGGCCAATTCGTCGAAACCGTAGAAGCACGCCAAGGGCTAAAAGTCGCTTGCCTGGAAGAAATTGCACACAACCACGGCTGGCTCAGCACTGACGACTTGCGCCGTATTGGCCAGGGGCTAAGCAAGAACAGCTACGGTCAATATTTACTGGGATTAATCAAGGAAACACCATGAGCCTCATTCAATGGACCCACTTCCCCCCACTAGGCGACAACCGTGGTTCCTTGGTCGCACTGGAAGGCGAAAAAACCGTCCCCTTCACCATCCAGCGCGTGTACTACCTGTTTGGCACCAAGCTGGGCGTTTCTCGCGGCTTTCACGCGCACAAAAAATTGCAGCAAGTGGCCGTCTGCGTCACAGGCCGCTGCCGCATGGTGCTGGACGATGGTCAAAAGCGCGAAGAAGTGTGGCTGGATTCACCGACTCAAGGCTTGTTGATTAGCAATATGGTGTGGCGGGAAATGCACGACTTCAGCCCAGATTGTGTGCTGCTGGTGCTGGCCAGTGAGCATTATGATGAGGCGGATTACATTCGCAATTACGAGCAGTTTTTGAAAATGGTGAATAAATGACAGTATTTATTCACCCATTGGCAGATGTGAAAACCTCCGCAATTGGATTAAATACCCGAATCTGGCAATACGCAGTAGTTTTTGTCGATGCCCAGATAGGTGAATATTGCAATATTTGTGCTCATACACTTATTGAATCTGACGTAATTATAGGAAATAATGTCACCGTAAAATCTGGTGTTTATATTTGGGATGGCGTGCGTATTGAAGATAATGTTTTTTTAGGTCCCAATGCCACGCTCACCAATGACCCAATGCCGCGCTCTAGGAAATATCCAGAAAAATTTTCTGGCATCACCCTTAAAAAAGGGTGCAGCATTGGTGCTAACGCAACCATTCTCCCCGGCATCACTATCGGAGAAAACGCTATGGTTGGTGCAGGTGCTGTCGTCACCAAAGATGTACCGGCCAATGCTGTTGTGGTTGGTAATCCTGCAAAAATTATTCGATATTTAAAATGACTCCTTTTCTTGACCTCCAATCCATCAATGCCCAATATCGCGCTGAACTGATCGAAGCTTGCACCCGTGTCATCGACTCCGGTTGGTATATCGGTGGTTCTGAACTCAGTCAGTTTGAACAGGAATTTGCAGCCTTTTGTGGCAGCGCACATTGCATTGGTGTTGCGAATGGACTGGATGCGCTCATCCTCACCCTGCGTGCCTGGCTAGAGCTGGGGCGCTTGCAGCCGGGCGATGAAGTCATCGTGCCCGCCAACACCTATATCGCCAGCATTCTGGCCATCAGCGCCAACGGCCTCACGCCCGTGCTGGTAGAGCCCGATGCCGCCAGCTTCAATATCAGCCCCGCCAACGCCCGCACAGCCATCACCGCAAAAACACGCGCCATCCTGCCCGTGCACCTGTACGGCCAGTTGGCCGACATGCCCGCCATCATGGCGCTGGCGCGTGAACATGGCCTGCTGGTGCTGGAAGACGCGGCCCAGGCCCACGGCGCAGCCATAGCCGGCAAGCGTGCCGGTAGCTGGGGCGATGCCGCAGGCTTTAGCTTTTACCCCGGTAAAAACCTCGGTGCCCTGGGCGATGCCGGTGCCATCACCACGCAAGACGCCGAGCTAGCGCAAACCCTACGTGCCTTGCGCAACTACGGCAGCCACGAAAAATATAAAAACCTGTTCAAAGGCGTGAATAGCCGCCTGGACGCAATACAGGCCGCCATGCTGCGCGTCAAACTCTCAAAACTAGAGCTGGAGACGCAGCACCGGCGATCGATAGCGGCCATTTACCTGCAAAACATCCATCATCCCGCCGTACAACTACCGCAAGTTGCTAGCCCTGAGCAGCATGTGTGGCAC
>JAHAYB010000059.1 GCA_018384835.1 Comamonas sp. | reverse complement strand
GTGCGGCTGGCAGGAATCGAACCCACGACCCCTTGGTTCGTAGCCAAGTACTCTATCCAGCTGAGCTACAGCCGCATTTTTTGGCGGAGAGGGTGGGATTCACAAGGAACCTCAGCAACTCACCGAAGACGTCGATTCTACACTGACTTTCAGCTACGAAATGTAAATCTAGGCGTACATCCAAGGTTGATGATTGGATGAAGATTGGATCTTACATGTAAGACATTGATTTGTCAAAAGTTTTTACATGTAAGAAATTTTTTGGGACTGATTTTTAATAACTGCAACCAGCACTAATGCAGCCGGCTGCCGCGATTGCAGCCACTCATCAGCAGGAAATTTATTGGTCAAGTTCAGTACGCATGATTTTTCCTGTGGCTGCATGTACCTCTAGTTCAACACGCTGCCCTTGCCGGTTGCGTGCCTCAACCTCGTAGTGGCCATCATCCAGTTCCACCTCTGTGATGTGACTGAAGCCAGCCTGTTCCAGCTTGGCGATTACTTTGCCCATGCTCAGCAAATTGGCTGGCGTGATGACATCACCTTGGATCGCATGGTGCCCAGCGAGCTGGGGCAAGGGATCTGCGTGTACGGTGATTTGAATACCAACCAGAGCTGACAAGGCAAACAGGGAAGTGGCCAAGCGAGATGTACGAGCTGCATTCATGAAATATCTCCTTCATAGTTCGGTTAAAGGACACCACCAGCCATTGCTGTCAGTGCATGGAACGCATTGTGGAAATGCATCCGTGAACCTTTCCTGAAAGCGCCGTTCATCTGGCGTTCATGAAGGCGGCGGTATAACCGCAAGGCTATGTATCGCTTCTCCTTCCCCTTATTCAATGCCTGCTGCTCACGCACAGTTGTGCTGTGTGGTGCGCTGCTTGCGTTATGTGGCAGCCTTGGTCAGTTAGCCCATGCCGACGATGACCACGAGCGTGCGCGTCGTGCACTGGAGCATGGAAAAGTACTTCCTTTGCGCAGCCTCTTGACCCAGCTAGAGCGTCAATATGGCGGTGAGGTGGTCAAGGTAGACTTTGAAGATGACGACGGTGGCTACGTTTACGAAATAAGGCTAGTGCGACCTCAGGGGCAGGTGCTGGAGCTGGAGGTTGATGCAGTCACTGGCCGGGTGCTAGATGTTGAGGAGGATGACTGATGCGCATTTTGGTGGTGGAGGATGACCCAGTGCTTCGCCAGCAACTGCACGATGCTATTGCTGCAGCAGGTCACACTGTGGATACCGCCGCTGATGGCGTCGAAGGTCACTACTTAGGCGATGTCGAAGCCGTTGATGCAGTGGTACTAGATTTAGGGCTGCCACAAATGGATGGCCTGACGGTGCTGAGACGTTGGAGAGAAGCTGGTCGACAGATGCCTGTGCTGATTTTGACGGCACGTGCTGCTTGGCACGAAAAAGTGGCTGGCATGGATGCCGGTGCTGACGATTACTTAGCCAAGCCTTTCCATATGGAAGAACTTTTAGCAAGGCTTCGAGCATTACTGCGCCGACTTGGCGCACACAGCAGTGCACAGTGGCAATGCGGACCTATTTGGCTGGACACTGCACAAGCCAAGGTTCTTATCAACGGTGCTCCACTGGCCCTGACAAGCCATGAATTTAAGTTGCTGTCATTGCTCATGCAGCGCAAGGAGCACGTGTTTTCGCGAACGGAGCTGTCAGAACACCTGTACCCCTACGACAGTGATCGAGACTCCAATACGATTGAAGTTTTTGTCGCACGCTTGCGCAAAAAACTCCCTGAGGGCTGTATTACCACGGTGCGAGGCTTAGGCTACAAGCTGGTAGATCCAGCCGTCAGTGCATGAATCCAGACCCCAAAACATCAAAGGCCGGATGGAACTCTGAGCCCATCCAAAGCACGGCACGCTGGCATGCTTCGCTACGCATGCGTTTGCTGGTGGGCTCATTGCTCGTCATGCTGCTAGCGCTTGCGCTACTTGGATGGGGGCTACAAGCACTCTTTACACGGCACATTACTTCGCAGTTGCATGCACAACTGGAGCTTCATCTCAACCAGCTCAGTGCTGCGGTATACAAGCAGCCTGATGGAAGTATTGGCGTTCAGCAGCTCAACAGCTCACCTCAGCTAGAAAAGCCGTTTTCTGGTTTGTACTGGCAAGTCGATGCGCTAAAGCATGATGGCCACTATGCACCTTTAGCGCGATCGCGCTCATTGTGGGACCTGGTACTACAAGTGCCAGAAAAAGTTCACTCTGACGCAATACCTATCAGCAACGCTGACTTAAATGGTGTCTTGCATACAGCTTGGCAAAATGCCAGCGGGCAGACATTGATTGCTGTGTTGCGGCCCCTTAAATTACCAGGTGCCACTGAAACACTTCGGTTAACAGTGGCCGCCGAACAGGACCTGCTCGCTGAGCCACTCGGTGATTTTCGCACCATGCTTTGGTCGGCACTGGCTGTACTAGCGGCTGGATTAATAGTGGCAGCAGCAGTGCAGTTACATTTAGCATTGCGACCTTTGAAATTACTAAAGCAAGGGCTAGAAGCCGTCAGAGCTGGGCAAGCGAGTCTGCTGCAAGGCGAGCATCCTCTGGAGTTACTGCCTTTGGTCCACGAGTTCAACCACGTCTTACAAGAAAATGCCGACATGGTGCAACGTGCTCGTACCCACGCTGGAAATTTAGCGCATGCAGTGCATACGCCGCTATCCATATTGGCAAATGCTGCGCATGCTGCCAGTGACGAAGAGCGATCTTTGGCAGACTTGGTGCAAGAGCAGGTTGCGACTGCAAGGCAGCATGTGGATTACCATTTAGCGCGTGCCCGTTCTGCTGCTGCAGTACGCGCTACCGGTGTGGCAACACCACTGCTGGAGCCCATACAAGCCTTGCTGCGTACGATGGAACGCTTACACAGCGGGCGAGCTTTGTCATGGTCACTGGAGCCTTTTCCTGAGCATTGGGCTTTTCGCGGTGAGGCGCAAGATCTGTATGAAATGCTGGGCAATGTCTTAGATAACGCAGGCAAGTGGGCAAATAGCAGCGTTCAAGTGCAGGTAGGGGCATCAGATGATGCTAAAAGCTGGAGCATTTCGGTAGATGACGATGGCCCGGGCATCCCTGAAACAGTGCGTCAACACATGCTACAGCGGGGAATTCGCCTAGATGAGCAGACTCCAGGTTCAGGGCTTGGTCTCGATATCGTCCACGCGTTACTTGAAAGCTATGGTGGAAGCATACGAATGCTTTCTTCACCCTTGGGTGGCTTAAGCGTGCTGCTTGAAATTCCTAAAGTTGAATCAACTCGCACTTCCTAGAAAGCCTTCAGCGCTTGCGATGCTGCCTTGGAGTTGGCAGGTTGCTGGAGCAGGGTGAGAAGGAAGTACCCACAGTGCTTTACCAGTAGTACTGCCACGATCGCAAATTCACGCTCTTGTGTGCTGTGCAGCCATGCGCTGCGCCGGCAATCGCCGTGGCGACATCCACCGCAAAAACAATGCGTGGGGCATGAGGAGGCTTAACAATTCAAAGGCTTACCTAGCTAGAGCCGCCATTCTTGATAGCCCACAATGCGGCTCTTATTGCAGCTTCGACTGGTGAAATGATAGGCACGGAAAATTGTGGGGCCAAGCGTGAAACACATTCGGCTAATGGCCCGCCACCAATAACGACTGCCTCTGCTCCATCTTGCCCAATACAAGCTTGCACCGCCAGAGCCAAGGCGGCATCCTGCATATCTGGCTGCTGCGCTAGGCTCAATGGATCCCCGCTGGGTATTTGACACCCAGTGTAGAAACTTTCCAAATTCAGCTTTTGCACTGCGCTATCGATAGATGAGCGCAATGCTGGTGTAGTCGTCGCCACTCCGAATCTGCGTCCGCCTGCAGCCGCTTCTAACATCGCTGCCTGACCAATACCAAATACGGGTACGTTCAGCCTCAAACGCGCAGCTTCACTGCTCCCAAGGCTTCGCTAAAGCTAGAGCACACTTGCTCAAAGCGAACTCCT
>JAHAYB010000054.1 GCA_018384835.1 Comamonas sp. | reverse complement strand
GTCCGTGGCAGCAGGCTGGAGGGAAAAAATGTCTGTCATAGTTCAATAAAAAAATAGCTGCTAGCGCTTGATGCATAAGGGCTAGATGCCAAAAACGTTCAAATTTTTAGAATTTATCTAACAAGCTGTTGGACAAATTCATCGGACGGATACACCTGCACAAACGCACGCATACACCTTCTAAAACCAAACAGTGATTCATCGAAGGGCGGCGTTAATCGCCTGCCAGTTTCTGTTCTCCACCCAAACAAAACGACAACGCCCTTGGCTACGTTTTTCCCACAATTGCCCTAAGCGGCGTTTTTCCTGGCTATCGCGGCTATCTGCCAAATGAGCGCCTTTGTACTCAATCGCCACCAGCACGCCACTTGTGGTTTGAAGCAAAAAGTCGGGGTAAAAACGGTCAGACGCGGTTTGCAGCCAAAACGACGTCGGCTTGCGCTCCACATTACGAAGCCACCATGCCACGCCTTCCAAGTGGTTGGCTATGTATTCCGCGCATTCAAACTCTTCTCCACTGGCTTTTAAATTCCCGATCACGGGGTAGAAATGGCGTTTGAGTGGCAACAGCCCCGTATAAGGCGTGTCATAGGCATAGCGCCCTTGCTCCAGCACGATGCTGTGTTCGTCGCGCACTGAAAAAGCCGCCTCATCCTCAAACAAACTATCCAGCACCTGTTGCTTAGCTAGCACCAAACCCGCCGCCATCTTGCGCTCCAGAGCAGCACGCAAGCGAAATTTGCGATAGGCCAGCTCCTCCAACGAAAAGCCACGCTCTTGCAGCAAATAATCCACCGCCGCATTCAGCCATGCCACTTTTTGGTCGCGTTCTGAATACACAAAACTCACATTGCGGTCCAGCCAATACACCAAATCCAGCACCGTCCAACCCTGCTCTTTTTCAAACAGCGCCATTTGGCTGTCCATGCGTTCGTACACATCGCATTCGACTTTTTCTAATTGCGACATCGTCAGCACTGCGCGGCGCATGGCCTCGCTGTCATGGACAAATTCGGCCTCACTCAGTTGGTGGTTAAAGTCGGTAATTTC
Source organism: Comamonas sp. (assembly GCA_018384835.1). Lineage (GTDB taxonomy): Bacteria > Pseudomonadota > Gammaproteobacteria > Burkholderiales > Burkholderiaceae_C > Comamonas. Next base: position 2,355 of record JAHAYB010000054.1, on the reverse strand, counting down.
CCAATCCGCATCCAACAATGCTGTTTCGCTGAACACGCTGAAGAAATCGTATTGGGTAAAACCCAAGAGCGGTACTCGTACCTTCTCGCCGCGTTCGGCAGGTGTGGGCAGGCGTGCAGGCGGGGCGCTTTGCAAGACCAGCGCCCTATGCAGCTGCTCGCGCACCTGTTTCGCCAATTCGGCCTGTTTAAAGGTTTGCGCTACTTGCACAATTTGCTTATCGCTGGCCCCACCTTTGATGATCAGGCTGCCGCTCTCGGGAGAAATTTCCACCTTCTCGCGCAGCGCCTTGGGCAGCGCTGCCAGTGCCGCCTCGTCAGGCAGCGCAATTGTTGGCTGCTCACCCTCTGCCACGTAGGGTAAGTTTGGCAAGGCAATCACCAAATCCCCCACGGGGCTGAACAAATCGCGCGTAGCTTGTTGCTCCGCATGGCTACGAATCAAATCTTGGGTATCTAGGCGCTCAAACCCACTTTGCACCAACCCATCACGCAGTCCCGTCACCGCGCTAGCCAAATCAGCCGACACCACAAAGGCATAGCTGCGGTTTAACGCCTCCTGCTGTTTGCGCCGCACATGGGGCATACGCAGCACCCGGCCCAGTACCTGCTCCACCGCCGTGGCCGAAGTGGTATTGCGAAAGGAAAAAAGCACATAAGCATTGGGGCAGTCCCAGCCCTCGCGCAACTTATCGACCGTAATGATGAACTGCGGGTAATCGGGCGCATCCAGGCGCTTGCCGCTCAACTCATCCAACGCACCCGTGGCAATGGCGATGCTTTGCGGTGCAATATTGAAATCGTCGATCAAAGCCTGCTTCACCCGCTCAGGCGTAAAAGTCTCCTTCTCGCCCGCTTTGCGCTCGGCTTGTATCAGCATCACCACGGGTTTAATCAGCTCGCCCGTTTGCTGGTGCTCCAATTGCGCTGCTTGCTCCAACTGGCGTAATTGCGCAATCGCCGCCGCCAGCGAAGTGCGCCACTCAGGGTGTACGGCCAGCTCTAGCGGCAGTTTGAGCATATCTTCGGCTTGCAGCGTGGCAGCGGACACGCTGCGCAGCACATTCGATGGCTGTTGCAAGCGATCGGGGGTCGCTGTTAATTCCAAAATACAAGAGGGATTGAGGCGCAACAGGGTATCCCCCGCCAAAGGCGATCCTTGGTTATGTGCCTCATCCACAATCACAAAAGGCGTGCGCAGGCGAATCACATCCACCAGCGAATGTTCACCTTTTTGTTCTGGCGAAGCATTCGTAAAGTGCGCCATCAGCGCCCCGTTTTGGCGGTACACGCGCAGCCCCTCTGCGCTGTCGCGTTTAAAGCTTTGCATCGTCGCCACGATGATGGTATTGCCCGTATTTAGCGTGGCGGGCTGCATATACAGCGCCTCGTTAATATCCAGCACCGTCACTGCGCCAAACAAATCGCGCATATCTTGGTGCAGCAACTCGCCTTTGGTTTTCAGTGCCCGCAGCGTTTGTTCACGAATGGGCTCGGACGGCACCAACCACAGCACCAAACTATGTTCTGTGCTTGCAAAGTGTTGATTAACCTGGGCAATCGCCTGCCCCGCAATACGGGTTTTACCGCCGCCGGTGGGTACGCGCAAACACACATAGGGCAGCGCGTCTGCGCCTGGCAGTGGGTGATAAGGCAGGGCGTGGCCAAAATGCGCCGCTGTCGATTCAGCAAAGGCCGCAGCAGGACTCTTCAAATCACGGCAACGCTTTAAAAATTGGCCAAATGCATCCAGTAACTTCTCTTGATAATCTTTCAAATGGCTGGAGGGATAAAAAGTATTTAAAACCATGTTTTCACCGCCAATTCATAAGGCAATTGATGAAAATGCAGCCCCTTGGCTGCCAGCTGGGCTTTATCAAAGCGCGTGCGTGCGCCATACACCGCCCAAGCACCCTCAAAATCGGGCATGTGCTGTTGCAAAGCCTCGCGCAGAATGCTCAAGGTGCGGGCATTGAGCACATTGCCGCCCTTGTCCGTCTTGTCTTTCAAAATCCCGTTGTAGAGCAAAAATACTGCCCGCCCTTGGTACACACCCAAAAATGGCGTGCATGGTTTTGTTTGCTGTTCTGTTTGTGCCAGCCCTGTGCCCGTTTCCATAAACCACACAAACTCTGCCAGCTGGGCAAACGACACATCTGCCCGTATCGGCCCGTCTGCCTTGAACAAAGGTTCGGTGGACAGGCGGCAGAACTGAAAGCCCCCGCCCAGGCCTTCAACCGCTTCGCCTTTGGCGTTGGTGTAACCTTGTGCCACACGCTGAACGCGCTCGCGGGTGACGTTTTGGGCAATGTTTTCGTCCATCTCGACCAAGATAAAACGGCGGTTGCCGCCGTCT
>JAHAYB010000053.1 GCA_018384835.1 Comamonas sp. | reverse complement strand
GGTCGGCAAAAAACCGCTGCGCCTGGCGAATGCCCCCTAGCGTGCGCTCTTCTACAAAGGCTTGGGCAGAGAGCGACATCACCGCCGCGCAAGCCTGGGGCTGGGCAGCGGCAATATGCAAAGCCATCACCCCACCAATGCTGTGCCCCAGCAAGGCGTAGCGCTCCAGCCCTAGCGCCTGCATGAGCGCGGGAAAGCATTGCTGCGCCTCCTCTTCAATAAAGCCAAAGCTGGGCGGTGCAATGCGTGGCGTAGATTGGCCAAAGCCCAAACGGTCATAGGCCAGCACCGGGCGCTGCAAAGCCTCGGCCAACTGCGCGGGAAAGCTGCGCCACTGGCCGATGCTGCCCAGCGATTCGTGCAGCAACACCACGGGGATGGCAGCAGGGTCAGCCCCCGCAGCCAGCCAGCGCTGTACTTGCACCTGGGCGGTGCCAGCAGCGTCATAAGGGTTGGGAATGGAGATGGCGAAGTGGTCAATCTGCATGGGTGGGGTTGCCTAGGAGGGGGATGTTTTCTTCGCAGTTGGTTTGGCCTGCTTCCAAGGCCAGCAGGGCTTTTTTGCGCGGCAGGCCACCGCCGTAGCCAGTTAACGTGCCATTGCTGCCAATGACGCGGTGGCAGGGGATGATGATGCTGATTTTGTTCTGCCCATTGGCATTGGCCACGGCACGCACGGCGCTGGGTTGCTGGATGAAGGCGGCCTCTTGCGCATAGCTCCAGGTTTGGCCGTAGGGAATGGCTAGCAGCGCCTGCCAAACGCGCTGCTGAAAGTTGGTGCCCACCATGTCCAGCGGCAGGCTAAATTGCTGCAAGCGCCCCGCAAAATAGGCGGCCAGTTGCTCGCCTGCCTGCGCCAGGATGGGGCTGTGGCCGGGCTGCTCTACCGCGCCGCGGGCTTGGCGTACTTGGGCAATTTCGCGCTCTAGGTGTTTTTGCCCGATAAATTCCAGCAGGCACAAGCCTTGCGGGCTGGCTATCGCCAGCATGGAGCCTAGGGGAGTGGGAAGCTCGGTTCGGTAGAGGGTGGGCATAGGGATTGGCTCGGATTGCACGGATTGCGGTTACTGTACAGTCAAACCGCTGTGCTTCGCCGCCATGCAGCAGCACTGTTCAGCCCATGTTCATGGCCGCTAGCTTAGAAAGCGGTTTAGAACGCAGTTCTAATTTTGGTTTTTTAGATTTTTGGCCGATGCAAGAAAGGCAAGCACCATGAAAACACATACTCCCCCTTGGGTTTTGACGCTCAGCGGCCTATGCCTTGGCCTGGCGCTGTGGGCGGGGGCAGCCGCCCCAGTTTATGCCGAGCGCATGGACCACGAGCAGGCGCGCCAAGCCTTGCAGGAGGGCAAGGTGCTGTCGCTGCGCAGCATTCTGGACAAGGTCGAGCAGCAATACCCCGGTCAGGTGGTGGAGGTGGAGTTTGAAAGCAAGCACGGCCAGTACGTCTATGACGTGCGCCTGCTGCAAACCGATGGGGCGATTCTGAAAATCACCTTGGATGCCGTGGATGGCAAGGTGCTGCGTACCAAGCAAAAAAGCAGGCATTGAGGATTTAACGGCCTCCCCTCTCACCATGCGCATACTGATTATTGAAGACGAAGCCCAGCTCCAGGCGCAGCTAGCCAGCGCGGTGGCGGCTGCTGGGCACACGGTGGAGCTGGCCAGCGACGGCCAGGAAGGCTGCTACCTGGGCGAGGTGGAGAGCTTTGATGCCGTCATTCTCGACCTGGGCTTGCCGCTGATGGATGGCTTGAGCGTGCTGCGCCACTGGCGTGCGCAGGGGTGCTCTATGCCGGTGCTGATTCTCACGGCGCGCAATAGCTGGCAGGAAAAAGTCGCCGGCATGGACGCAGGAGCCGACGACTACCTGGCCAAGCCTTTTCACATGGAGGAGCTGCTGGCGCGCCTACGTGCCCTCTTGCGCCGCCTCTCGCCCCACGCTAGCAGCATTTGGCAGTGCCGGGACATACGCCTGGATACCCGCCAGGCCAGCGTCTGGGTGCAGGGGCAGCCGCTTAACCTCACCAGCCACGAGTTCAAGCTGCTGGCGCTCTTGATGCAGCAGCCCGGCCAGGTGTTCTCGCGCAGCCAGTTGTCCGAGCACCTCTACCCACAGGACAGCGAGCGCGACTCCAACACCATTGAGGTCTTTATTGGGCGGCTGCGCAAAAAACTCCCCTCCGACAGCATCGAGACTGTGCGCGGCATGGGCTATCGGCTCAGGTCATGAAGCCAGAAGCCAATCCGCACACCCAGCAAGGCATGAGCACCAATCGCCAAATCGCCACCTCCTACAGCCTGCGCTGGCGGCTGCTGCTGGGCGCGGCAGTGGGGCTGGTGCTGAGTTTGCTGCTCACAGGCTGGGGGCTGCGCTCCTTGTTTGCCCAGCATATCCAGGCGCAGCTAGAGGCGCATTTGCTACTGCAACTCAACCAAATCAGCGGGGCGCTGCGCAGCGGTGAGGATGAAGATAGCGCTGGCAATGGCAACGGTGCTGGCGTGGCGCTGGCGCATCTGGCGGTGGATGCGCGCTTTTCCAGTCCGCTCTCGGGCCTGTATTGGCAGGTGGATGCCTGGCCACAGCAGGCCCAGCAGGCACAAATCGGGCTGCTGCGCTCGCGCTCGCTCTGGGACCAGCGCCTGGAGCTGGATCCCGAGGGTCGCTCCCTCTGGCAAAGCCATCCGCCAGCAGGCTTTGCGCTGTTGCAGTTGCCGCCCTTGCAAAGCGGCGCTGGCGGGGAATTAGGTGGGGAGTCTGGCGGCGCGTTGCTGGCTGTGAGCCGCCATGTGCATCTGCCCGAAGAGAACAGCCCCGTGCTGCGCGTGACGGTGGCTGCAGACCGCCAGCTTCTGGCTGAGCCTTTGCAGCGCTTCACCCGCTTGTTGCTGCTGAGTCTGGGCAGCTTGGCCGTGGGTTTGTTGGCAGCGGCTTTGGTGCAAATGCAGTGGGTGCTGCGCCCCTTGGGGCGGATGCAGCAGGCGCTGGCTGGTGTGCGCAGCGGCCAGGCGCAGCAGCTCGATGGCGCTTACCCGCAGGAGCTTTCTGCGTTGGTGCAAGAGTTCAACCATGTGCTCGCCAGCAATGCACAAATGGTCGAGCGCGCCCGCACCCAGGCGGGCAATCTCGCCCATGCCTTACACACCCCGCTGGCGGTGCTGGCCAATGCCGCCGCTGGAGCGCAGGATGGCAGCACCAGCCAGCGCTCGCCCGAACACCAGGCGCTGGCTGCCCTCGTTCAGGAGCAAGTCGGCCTGGCACGCCGCCATGTGGACTACCACCTGGCGCAAGCGCGCGCCAGCGCCGCCGTGCGCGCTACGGGTTTGCGCTGCGCCCTAGCGCCCGTGGTGCAAGCCCTACTGCGTACCCTGGCGCGGCTGTATCCGGCCATTGATTTTGCCGTCGAGGATATTCCGCAAGCGCTGGCCTTCAAGGGCGAGGCTGAGGATTTGTTTGAAATGCTGGGCAATCTCCTTGACAACGCCGGCAAATGGGCCAGCAGCCGCGTTTTGCTGCGCTGCTACTTTGAGCAAGAAGCGCAAGGCCAGCAGCCCTATCTGCACCTGGTGGTTGAGGACGATGGCCCCGGCATTGCTGATGCCCAGCAGCGCCAAGCGATTTTTGAGCGCGGCCAGCGCCTGGACGAGCAGCGCCCCGGCGCGGGCCTGGGGCTGCACATCGTGCGCGAAATGGCTGCGGCCTATGGCGGTGAGGTCAGCGCTGCTGCGTCTGCCTTGGGCGGGCTGCGCGTGCATTTGCGGCTGCCCGCTGCGGGTGGGTAGTCATTCCGGCTTTGGCGCTGGCTGCTGCATGGCAAAGCGCCCTAGCCCCAGCTCCACCAAGTCCTTGAAGCCCTCGCCCCGGCGCAGTAGCCACAGGGCTTCTATCCCCAGGCGCTGCGACAATGCCATGCCTTCCCCGACTCCGAGCACCAGCAGTGCTGTCGCCCAAGCATCGGCATCCATGCAAGTAGGAGCCAGCACTGTCACCGATGCCACGGCGTTGTTCAGTGGCGCGGCTTTGTGCGGATGCATGGTATGCGCCAGATGCGCACCGTTGATTTCCCAATAGCGACGGTAGTCCCCCGAGGTCGCCAAGGCCAGGTCTTGTAGTTCAATCACCGAGTGGCAAGTTCGGCGCTGGGTATCCGGGCTTTCTATGGCAATCGGCCAAAGTTCACCTTGGAGATTTTTTGCGCCCAAGGCGTACAACTCGCCGTCCAGCGCCGCTAAAGCATGTCTGATGCCGTGCTCGCGCAAAATTTCCACCATGCAATCCACGCCGTAGCCTTTGGCAATGCCGCACAGGTCTAGCTGTAGGTCGGCGTGTTTGCGAGCGCGTACGCCCTGCGGATCGATTTCCAGATGGCGATAGCCGTGGGGCTGGGCAGCTTGGCGTGCCGACGCAATCGCCGTTGCTTGGGGGTGGTCGCTCCTTGCGCCAAAGCCCCAGGCATTGACCAATGCGCCCACAGTCGGATCAAACGCACCACCACTGAGCTTGGCAATCTCCAAGGAGCGGGTCAGGACAGCCAGCATCTGCGCGGGCAGCTCTACCCAAGTGCCAACTGCGCTATTGTTCAAACGCATCAGGGCGCTATCGGGCTTCCAGGGCGACATTTGCGCGTCCACCTGCTCGACGGCAGCAGCCAGCGCCTGCTCCAGTGCTCGCAGCTCTGTTCCTTGAGGAATCGCATCCAGCGTCACCGACCAGCGCGTGCCCATCGTTGCGCCGTGCAGAGTGCAGAAGCGGGATTCAGAAAACGTCTTCGGCATAGCGTCCCTCAGTTTTGAGTTGTGCCACATTCAGTTTCAGCGGCGCGAGGATGCCATCCAGCACCTGAGCGACGGCTTGCGCCATAGCTCGGCTGCCGCAGATTCTGACCTGCGCTCCGGCGGCCAGGAGCTTGTGCAGCCGCTCTTGGTCTTGGCGCAGTGCGTCTTGCACATAGCCTGCGCCATCGGGCTGATCAGGCAGGCGAGAAAAAGCAGTGCGCAGATCCGCTAATCGCCCTTCTTTGAGCCAGTGCTGGATTTCCTCTTGAAAATAAAAATCCTGCTCAGGATGGCGAGCGCCAAAATACAAATACATCGGCTCTCGTGCGCGGTTGCCGCGAATAAAGCCAGCCAGCGGAGCAACACCGGTTCCCGCGCCGATGAGCACTACGCCCGCGCTGATGTTCTCACCCTCCAGCACAAAGCCAGGATTTGGGCGCAAAAACGCCTGCACCGTCTCGCCCGGCTGCAAACCGTGCAGAAAACCAGAGCACAGCCCGCCTTCGAGCTTGCGCACACAAATCTCGACAAAGCCATCGCGCCGCCCAGATGCCAGGGAGTAAAAGCGCGGCACCTGCGCCCCCGGTGGCAGGATGCCAATCAAGTCGCCAGCAACAAAATGCCAAGAAAAATGCCAATCCGAGTAGCAAGACGGCAGGGCAAAACGCAGAATCACCGCTGGCGTAGCGCCATCCCTACTACCGGAAAAATCCTGGCGAGAGAGCAATCTCAGCGCCGTGGTTTTTGGCGTTTTAGGACGGTATTCGATGTTCAGCGGCTCGCCCAGCGCCTCGGCCAGGCGCTGCCCCCACAGGGCAAAGGCTTGGGCAGATTGCTGGTGGATGCGCTCCAGCGCCAGCAACTGCGGCCAGCCTTGGGCGCGTAGTTGGCGATCCAGCGCTTCGGCAAAGGCGCAGAAGGCGGGAAACTGGCGGTCACCAAAGCCCAGTACGGTCACTGGGACGCCAGCCTCGCCCACGGGCTGCGCGGCGATGCGCTCCAAGGCGCGGCTGGCGTGGGCTGGAGCGTCGCCGTCGCCATAGGCGGCAGCCAGAATGAAAACCTGCCTCGCAGCGGGCGTGATCTGAAACTGCTCCAGAGCAGCGGTATGCACCGCGTGACCGGCTTGGTGCAATGCCGCGTGCAGCGCTTGGGCAAAGCCCCAGGTGCTGCCGCCTTCGCTGGCGACAAAAATCAACATCTCGGCGCGATCAGAGGTGCTCTGATGGGCAACGCGAGGTCGAGCGCTGCGCCCTTGCCACCAGATGATTACACCGGTCAGCCAGAACAGCGGGATGCTGGCAGTTGCCAAAGCCAGCAGCAGCGCCCAAAGCCATGCCAGTTCCCCGTCGTGCAGCAGCAGTGCCCAGTCGTAGGCACGTTGTGCGAATGTTGCATCTTCCCAGGTGAGTAATGCTCCCGAGTGGCGGTCAATCCAGCCCGTGCCCTGGTCGGTGGTGATTTCCCAAGTGTCGGTCGCATCATCCTCAGCTGGAAAATTGAGCTTACGCAGTGAGCGCACTTCGCTGGCTTGCAACGCTGGCAGCTCCGTCAATTTCGTCCGTTCCGCTACTGCCGCTGAGGTGTTTTCCATAGAGGCCACATCAGGCTCAGTATTGCTGCCCAGCTCCACCAAGCCCAGCGTGGTCGCGCTCATATAAAGCGCCGTGACGCTACTGAGCAGCAGCACCGGCAGCGCTGCGCGTCCCGCCCAGACGTGCAAACGCTGCGCCAGACTGCCGGGCACGCGTGCCGTCATCATGGACCGCCAGCCGCCCATGCGCCTGAGCATCAGTATCAAGCCGCTAATGCTCAACACCAATATGAGCAGCGCCGTCGCCGCTGCGCCCCAGCGTCCGGAATCACCCAGCAGCAGGGCGCGGTGCAGGTTTTTCACCCAGCGCGGCAGGGCAGAGCGCTGATAGGGGCCAAGTACGCTGCCGTCTTGCGGGTCAATGCGGCTGGCGTGCGCCTGCTCACCATCAAACGAATACACCACCAGCACCCCCGAGGGCAAACGCCGGATTTGCTCCACCCCCGACGTTTTGCTGGTCACGCGCTGGGCCAATTCAGCCACGCTCAAGTCAGCAGGAATCGGCGCAGCCTGCCAAGCCTGCTGCACGGGATCAACCGCCAGCAACACGCCAGAAAGCGCCAGAATCACAGCCAACACGCCACCCAGCAATCCCAGCCAACGGTGCAGGATTTTGGCACTCATACTCTTTCTCCTAATTGAGCTGGTAACTCAGCGACTGGATGTATTGCTTGCCAGCTTTGCTCTGACCGCTGCCAGCGCTGGTCAGTGGCAGACGCACTTCCGAGGGGCTGTCGCGCATATCCTCCACGGCGGCATCGACGCGGATTTCGTAACCCGCATCAATCAGAGCATCAGCCAGGTCTGCGGTGACGGTGAGCTTGCGACCTGCGCCTACGCTCGCTCCAGTGACACCCGCCAGGCGCTTGGCATCGCCCGCAGAAAGACGATTCCAGTCCGAAAGGTGCTTGTAATACTTGGCCTTGCCGCCAGCCACCCAGAGCGTGCCGGCGTAAGCGCCTTGGGCATCGGTGAGGTAAACGGCCAGGTAAGCGCCGTCGCCGCCGTAATTTTTGAGCTGAGTGCTAATCGTGACCTCACGGCTTTGCGCCAGAGCGGGAAAGGCCAAGGCGCAGGCGGCCATCAGAGCGGTCAGTGTGCGGGGTTTGTACATCTTGCTTCTCCTTGAAGGACGGTGTTATTCAACTTGGGCGCGTGGCGTGCTGCCCGGGGTGAAGATGGCGGCAGGGGGAGCGCTGTCTTGCACGGCATCGCTTGCCGGTTGGTGCTGGCGCTGGTGTTCTTTTTTCTGCTTCTTTTTGTGTTTGCTCTGCTTGAGCTTGATGATTTCCAGCGTTTGCGGATCGAGCTTGGCCTTGATGCGCTGACCATCGGCATCTAGGGCGCGTACTTTGTAGCAGCCATCGTCGATTTTTATGTGCTCAATCTGCCAGCCTTTTTGCGCGGCCATCTGCTGCACGGCTTCAGGCGGCTGCCAGTCGGCAATCGGGACATCGCAATCGTGACCCGCAATGGCGGGGGCAGCCAGCAGGGCTGCCAGTGAGAGGAAGAAAACGGGGGCGGCGAACCATAAATACCTCCAAGTTGTTAAAACTGAACTTGGAGGCATTGTTTGCCAGCGCTGGTGAACCTAAGCTGAAAGCGCTGTTCAGCCAGGGTTCATCTTTGCCGTGTGAGGGGTGTTTTTGCCAGAAGCAGGCGGCTGGCTTTTTTTGTGTCCGTGGGGGGAGGGCATTAATGCCCTACTGCATCGTCCCTGGTGCAGACAGGTGGCTATCGGTAAACAACTGCGCCACATCAATCGGGTCAAAGCGGTATTGCTGGCCGCAGTAGTCGCAGCCCACTTCAACGCGGCCTTGCTCGGCTACCACGCTATCGACTTCTTCCTGCCCCAGGCTGCGCAGCATGGCTTGCACGCGCTCGCGGCTGCAAGAGCAGGCAAAGTGCGGGCCGTTGTCGCCTTCTTGCGGGGTAAAGCGCAGCAGTTTTTCTTCCCAGAACAGGCGGCGCAAGATGGTATCGACATCCAGCGTCAGCAGCTCGTCGCGCTTGAGGCTGGCGGCCAGGGTGGCGATGCGTTGGTAGTCTTCATTGGCATCCAGGCGGTCGGCCTCGTCCCAGGCGCTTTCGGTGGCTCCGGCCAGGTTGTCTTGCCCTTTGAGGGGGATGCGCTGTATCAGCAGCCCGGCGGCCACTTCGTCATTGGCGGCCAGTACCAGCACGGTGTCTAACTGCTCGGATTGGCGCATGTATTGCTCTAGCACGGCGGCCAAGTCAGGCAGGCTCTTGCCCTGGGCATTGCTCAGGGGCACAACGCCTTGGTAGGGCTGCTGGCCGGGCAGGCGGTCTTGCGGGTCCAGGGTGATGGCGCAGCGCCCTTGGCCTTGGGCGTTGACCATATCCGCCAGACTGCTGCTATCGGCCACGCTGCCGGTAATGCTGGCGGTGGCGCGTAAGGCCAGGTTGGATTGCACCTCGGCCACGGCCACTTTGACCGGGCCATCACCAAAAATCTGAAACACCAGTGCGCCGTTGAATTTGATGTTGGATTGCATCAGCACGGCGGCGGCAGTCATCTCGCCCAACAGGGCGCGAACGGGGGCGGGGTACGCGCCGGTGTCGGTATTGGCGGCGCGGCGGCGCAGTATGTCTTGCCAGGCATCGGTCAGGCGCACCAACATGCCGCGCACGGGCAGGCCATCGAATAGAAATTTATGCAGTTCAGACACTGTAAAAAGCCTTTGTAGGTTGCTTTGTATGTTTAGAGGGCAAGGGTATCACTCAGGGCTATCCAGGCGGCGCAAGCCTGCACGAAAGCGCTGGGCGTTGGCCTGGTAATGGGCGGCGCTGCGTGCCAAGCCTTCGATTTGCTCGGGCGTGAGTGGGCGCACGGCTTTAGCGGGGCTGCCCAAAATCATGCTGCCATCCGGAAATTCTTTGCCCTCAGTGACCAAAGCGCCCGCACCCACCAGGCAGTTTTTGCCGATTTTTGCGCCGTTGAGCACCACCGCGCCAATGCCAATCAAAGAGCCATCGCCCACCGTGCAGCCATGCAGCATGGCCTGGTGGCCGACGGTCACGTTGCAGCCAATCACCAAAGGAAAGCCGGGGTCGGCGTGCAGCACGCTGTTGTCTTGGATGTTGCTGCCCGCGCCAATGTGCAGCAAGGCGCTGTCGCCACGCGCTACCACGCCAAACCACAGGCTGGCCTGGGCATCCAGGCGCACCTGGCCAATGGCTTGGGCGCTATCGGCCACCCAGGCGCTGGCATGAATATGGGGTTGCTGTTCGTCCAATGCGTAAATGGCCATGCTGGCTGCCTCCTCAAGAAACTTAGGAAACTTAGAATTGTAGGGATGCTACTCAGAGAACGTGCCCTAGAGGTTTTGCAACTGCCCGACCCCCACGCCAAAGCCCAAGCGGCGCAGCACATGTGGGCGAATGCCCATGCCTATCGCATCAAACCCCAAGCGCTAGTGCAGCCGCCGCCAGATGCCGCTTTGCCCGGCCTTCCCCCGCGCCAAGAGCTGCGCCACCATACCCAGGTGGCGCGGCGCTCGCCCGCTACTTTGCAGGGGCGGGCGGTGCTGATGCACGCCATTGCCCATATTGAGTTCAACGCCATCAACCTGGCTTTGGATGCCATCTGGCGCTACCCGGCCATGCCGCCCGCCTATTACCTGGACTGGCTGCAAGTGGCGGGTGAGGAAGGCAAGCACTTCCTGATGATTGCCCAGTGGCTGCAAGAACAGGGCTGGGCGTATGGCGACTTTCCCGCCCACCAAGGGCTGTGGGCGATGTGCGAGAAAACCGCGCACGACATCACCGCCCGCATGGCGCTGGTGCCACGCACCATGGAAGCGCGGGGGCTAGATGCTACGCCGCAAATCCAGGCCAAGCTGCGCCAGATAGCCACGCCTGATGCGCTGGCCGCTGCCCACATTTTGGACACCATTTTGCGCGAAGAGGTGGGGCATGTAGCCATTGGCAACCACTGGTATCGGTGGCTATGTCAGCAGCAAGGCCATGCGCCCGAGGCGTATTACGTCCAGCTTTATGCGCAGTACCAAGCGCCCTGGCCCAAGCCGCCGCTCAATCACCCGGCGCGTCAGGCGGCTGGTTTTAGCCTGTCAGAATTGCAGTGGCTGACAATGAGCCAACACCGCGCGTAAACTGCGAGGGGCTTTTTGCACTACGGTTGCCCCTGCACTGCTGCACTGCTGCACTGCTGCACTGCTGCACCCGAATGCCTTGATACGGAATTTTTTTCTTGCTGCCCCTGTGGGCTTTTTTACTATGACTATGCGCAGTGTTGCTTCTCCCCCTGTCATCACCACCGAGCCGATGCTGATTGCACGCCAAGCCATTGTTGATGCACGCAAATCAGCCGTCGCCTATGAGTTGTTTAACCGCTCACGCACAACGGAGGCGCACACCGCTGCCTCGGATGTGCTGCTGCTGTTTACGGCTCTCTCGCACACCGGGCCCCAAGACTTTGTGGGCAGCAAGCTCTTGTTTGTGAACTGCACCCACGAGAGCCTGGCCGGGGGGCACTTGGATTTGCTCAACCCCGAGAAAATCGTGTTGGAAATCCAGCTCCTAGGGCACGCCGCTGCTGCCGAGGTCAAGCTGCGCACGCCCATGCTGCAAAGCCTGCGCCAGCGTGGCTTTCGCCTCTCGTTTGAC
>JAHAYB010000508.1 GCA_018384835.1 Comamonas sp. | reverse complement strand
ACCAGCGCAAAGAAAGCGAGAGCATTTGCCCATGCACACCCGCACCGTTTTTGTTATTTCTGATGGCACCGGCATTACCGCCGAGACTTTTGGCACCGCCTTGATGTCGCAGTTTGATATCACCCCACGCTTTGTACGCCTACCCTTTGTCGATACGGTGGATAAGGCACACCAAGCGCTGCGCCAAATCAACCATACGGCCGAGGTGGAGGGTAAAAAACCCATCGTCTTTACCACCTTGGTCAGCCCCGAGGCGATGGCCTTGCTCAAAAGCCAGTGCAAGGGCTTGCTGATGGATATGTTCGGCACCTTTGTGCAGCCGCTAGAAGATGAGCTGGCCTTAAAGTCCCAACACCGCGTCGGGCGTTTTAGCGACATTAGCCAAAGCAAGGAATACCTGGGGCGCATTGAGGCGATTAACTACACCATTGCCCACGATGATGGCCAAACCCACAGGGATTTATCGGGTGCCGATGTGATTTTGGTGGGGGTGAGCCGCTCGGGCAAAACCCCAACCAGCCTGTACTTGGCGATGCAGTTTGGCCTGAAGGTGGCCAACTACCCCTTGATTCCCGAAGATTTTGAACGCCGCAAGCTGCCCCCCGCGCTAGAGCCAATTCGTAAAAAGCTCTTTGGCCTGACGATTGACCCACAGCGCTTATCAGAAATCCGTAATGAGCGCCGCCCCGACTCGCGCTACGCCAGCCTGCAAAACTGCCGCTACGAGGTGGCCGAGGCCGAGGCCATGATGCGCCGCGCTGGCGTGCCCTGGCTGTCTAGCACCCACAAGTCGATTGAGGAAATCTCTACCACCGTGCTGCAATTGGTGCTGCCTCAACACCTCAATTCGGGCGCAAGCCATTGAACGCCATAGGGCAAAGCAGGGAGTAGGGTCATAGCGCCTAAACCCGCGCCTTGCCCTAGCCGCTACAATCGCCGCCTTTGCTTTACGGCATCAGCCTTTTCTTTTCTTTCCTTTCCTTTCCTTTCCTTTCCTTTTCTTTTCTTTTCTTTTTTCATCACTGCCCGGTTTTTTCAATGCTGGGCGTGCATGGGTTCCCTCACCCCATTTCTCAAAAAGGTTTGACCAATGTTCTCCCTCTCCTCCCCCCGCTTGCGTGGGGTTCTTGCGTTTTTGGTGGCTGCGCATATCAGCCTCATCATTGCCAGCAATTACTTGGTGCAACTGCCCATTACTTTGTGGGGCTGGCACACCACTTGGGGGGCGTTTAGCTTTCCCTTTATTTTTTTACTCACTGATTTAACGGTGCGCCTACTAGGCAAGCACAGCGCTAGGCGGGTGATTGCCCGTAGCATGTTACCGGCGCTGCTGGCCTCTTATGCGGTGTCGGTGCTCTTCCAAGATGGGGTTTTTGGCAGCTTTGCCGCCTTGCACAGCTTTAACAGCTTTGTGTTTCGCATTGCTTTGGGCAGTTTCTTAGCTTACGCCCTCGGCCAACTGCTGGATGTGCAGGTTTTTGACCGCCTACGCTTATTACGCCAGTGGTGGGTGGCTCCGGCAGCGGCGGCAGTTGTTGGGCAGGCCATAGATACGCTGGTGTTTTTTAGCGTGGCCTTTTGGCGCAGTAGCGACCCTTTCATGGCCACGCATTGGGTAGAGATTGCTTTGGTGGACTATGCCATTAAGCTACTCGTGAGTTTGCTGGTGTTTGTGCCGCTGTATGGTGCGGCTTTGCAAAGTGTGCTGCGCTACTGGCCGCAGGCGATAAGCAGCCAGCGCTGCGTTGATGGCACAGCAGTGGCCTCTTAGCAAGGTTATCTACCGAAGCGCTCTGCTCCAAAGGGCTTGCGCCATAATCTGAACGCTTTTTTCGCCTATAGGCACAAGCGCAGTTTTGCCTTTGAGCGCTTGGCGCTGGTTGATGTTCCAAGGGCTTTTTTTCAAAGATTTCGCACTATGCCTGTTTACCGTTCCAAAACCTCTACCGCTGGCCGCAATATGGCGGGTGCTCGCTCGCTGTGGCGCGCTACCGGCATGAAAGATGCAGACTTTCAAAAGCCCATCATTGCCGTAGTCAACTCCTTTACCCAGTTTGTGCCTGGCCACGTTCACCTCAAGGACATGGGGCAGCTCGTCGCTCGCGAGATTGAAGCGGCAGGCGGCGTAGCCAAAGAGTTCAACACCATCGCCGTGGACGATGGCATTGCCATGGGGCATGACGGCATGTTGTACTCCCTGCCCAGCCGCGATGTGATTGCTGACTCGGTGGAATACATGGTCAATGCCCACTGCGCCGATGCCATGGTCTGTATCAGCAACTGCGACAAAATCACCCCCGGCATGTTGATGGCGGCCATGCGGCTGAACATTCCCGTGGTGTTTGTATCTGGCGGCCCTATGGAGGCGGGCAAAGTCATTGCCAGCACCCAGGGCACGCAGCCCAAGAGCTTTCATGCCAGCAAGGGCGATAAAAAACTGGACCTGATTGATGCCATGGTCATGGCCGCAGATGAACACGCCAGCGACGAAGAGGTGGACGCTATAGAGCGCAGCGCTTGCCCGACTTGCGGCTCTTGCTCAGGCATGTTTACCGCCAACTCCATGAACTGCCTAGCCGAGGCGCTGGGCTTGGCGCTGCCGGGCAACGGCACGGTGGTTGCTACCCACGCCGACCGTGAGCAGCTCTTCAAACGCGCCGGGCGGCGCATTGTGGAACTGGCGCGTCAATACTACGAAGGCGATGATGAGCGCATTCTGCCCCGCTCGGTCGGCTTCAAAGCCTTTGAAAACGCCATGACGCTAGATATTGCCATGGGCGGCTCGACCAACACCATCTTGCATCTGCTGGCGATTGCCCAAGAGGCAGAGATTGATTTCAGCATGGCCGATATTGACCGCCTCTCGCGCGTAGTGCCCCAGTTGTGCAAAGTCTCGCCCAACACCGAGGAATACCACATGGAGGATGTCCACCGCGCAGGCGGCATCTTCGCCATCCTGGGGGAGCTAGAGCGCGCTGGCAAACTGCATACCGATGTGCCCACCATCCACGCCCCCACATTGGGCGATGCTTTAGAGCAGTGGGATATCCGCCGCACCCAAGACGAGGCGGTACACCAGTTCTACAAAGCTGGCCCTGGCGGTGTGCCCACGCAAGTGGCATTTAGCCAAAGCAAGCGCTGGCCGTCGCTGGACTTAGACCGCACAAGCGGCTGTATCCGCTCTTACGAACATGCCTTTAGCCAGGAGGGTGGCCTGGCCGTGCTGGTGGGCAATATCGCCCTGGACGGCTGTGTGGTGAAAACCGCCGGGGTGGATGACTCCATTTTGGTGTTTGAAGGCCCCGCCCATGTGGTGGAAAGCCAAGACGAGGCCGTGGCCAACATCCTCGGCGACAAGGTGAAGGCTGGTGACGTGGTAGTCGTGCGCTACGAAGGCCCCAAAGGCGGCCCTGGGATGCAGGAAATGCTCTACCCCACCAGCTATATCAAAAGCAAGGGCTTGGGCGCAGCCTGTGCTTTGCTGACGGACGGGCGCTTTTCTGGCGGAACTTCCGGCCTGTCGATTGGCCACTGCTCGCCCGAAGCTGCGGCGGGCGGCGCGATTGGCTTAGTGCAAAACGGCGACCGCATTCGCATCGACATCCCCAACCGCAGTATTAACGTACTGGTCAGTGATGAAGAGCTAGCCCGCCGCCGCGCCGAGCAGGATGCCAAAGGCTGGAAACCCGCCCAGCCGCGCCCGCGCAAGGTATCGGCAGCACTCAAAGCCTATGCCAAGCTGGTCACCAGTGCCGACAAGGGCGCGGTGCGTGATGTGAGCTTGCTGGATTAAGCACCCCTTTGGGCAGCTTCTATCCCACCCCGTTGTTATGCAGCTTTTAGACCCACGCTCCATCATCATTGTTGCCAGCCTGACTTATGGCTTGATGGCGGTGGTGCTGTACCTGATGCGGCGCAATTACCCTCGCAACATTCGCGGCCTAGGGCATTGGGCAGGGGCGGCAGCACTGTGGTTTTGCAGCGCCATGCTTTTGAGTGGCCGCAACCTTGGTTTGCCTGATTTTGTGGTGGTGCTGCTGCCCAACATAATGCTGGTGGGCGGAACCCTGTTGTATTACATGGGGTGTCGCTTGTTTTTTGAGCAGCCTGCACGGTGGTGGCCGTGGCTGGTGTTGTTCGTGGTGTTTGCGCTGGGCTTCGCTGGGTGGGTCTATATCCACAATAGCTATGTCAACCGGCTCATTCTTTTTACCGCTACCGTTCTTGCGATATACATGGCCAATTTGGGGGTGCTGCTGCAACACGGCGGTAAACGCCTATCGGTGCGGGTGGTGGAGTTATTTCTAGCGTTTCAGATTGTTATTGTGCTCTCACGCATGGTCACCAGTCCGGCAGATATGACAGCAGACCGCCTGTATGAACAATCGTTGGTGCAGGTGATTTACCTCAGCAGTTTTGCCATTGCGCATTTCTTTTTTACGGTCAGCGCTGTGCTGATGGCCACCGACCGACTGGTCGCTGCGTTGGAAAACCTAGCACACAACGATGCTTTAACGCATCTGCCCAATCGCCGCGCCCTGTTTGAGCGCATGGAAAACGAAATCGCCCGTGTTAAGCGCAATAGCGGCAGGTGCGGACCGACACTGTTGATGTTTGACTTAGACCACTTCAAAGCCGTCAACGACACGCTGGGGCATCAGCATGGCGACAAGGTGTTGGTGCATTTCGCCCAAACGCTGCGCGAGCAGCTACGCAAAACCGATTACGTCGGGCGCTATGGCGGCGAAGAGTTTATGGCCATGCTGCCCGAAACCGACCAAGCCGGGGCGCTGCAAATCACCCAGCGTATCCACGATGCCACCCATAACGGGCACACGCTGGCTAATCCAGTGAGCATCGGCCTGGCCACTTGGGGCGGCGCTGATGACACACTGGAAGCCCTGATCTCCCGCGCTGATAGTGCTGTGTATGCGGCCAAGGCCAAGGGGCGTAACTGCACCTGTGTCGCCTGAAGTTCACAAGACTGCTTCAAGCCTTTGCGGGCTGCGCACTGCTGACTAGGCCACTAATCAGCGCTAATCGGCAGCGCCGACCACACCGGAACCAGCCCCGCAGGCATGGGTGGTAACTCCCCCAAGCGCCAGCGCGATTCTTCGGGGCTGTGAAAATCGCTGCCACAGGAGGCCAGCAGCCCGCGCTGCTGGGCTTGCTGGGCGTAGTGGCTTATCTCATGGGGGTGGTGGGCGCTGGTGCTTACTTCCAAGCCGCGCCCGCCTGCTTGGGTGAAGGCGTCAAACAGGGCATCCATCTGCAAAGCATCCAGCTTGTAGCGTGCCGGATGCGCCAGCACCGCCAAGCCGCCTGCTGCGCCAATAGCGGTTACGCCATCGGCCAGGCTGGCCCAGGCGGGGGGCATATAGCCGGGCTTGCCCTCAGTCAGGTAGTGGCGAAACACCTCGGCCACATTGGCGCAGTGGCCAGATTCCACCAAAAACCGCCCAAAGTGGGTGCGCGAGAGCAGCTCCGGCGCTTGGCAATAGCGCACCGCCCCTTCGTAAGCGCCCGCAATGCCCACGGCCTCTAACTGCGCAGCCATCGCCTGGGCGCGGGGAATGCGGCAATGGCGGTTGGCGGCCAGCAGCGCTAACAGCCCAGGGTGCCAGGTATCTATGCCCAAACCAACGATGTGAATGGTTTCGCCCAGAAACTGCACCGATACCTCCACCCCGCTGACCCAGGCCAGCCCCAGCGCCTGGGCAGCTTGCTGGGCTTCGGCCAGACCGTCCACGCTGTCATGGTCAGTCAATGCCCACAAATCCACGCCTTGCTCTACAGCCATCTGCGCCAGTGCGCTGGGGCTGAGGGTTCCATCAGAGAAGTGGGAATGGCAGTGCAGGTCGGGGTTTTGGTACATGGTTTAGTGGGGAGGTGGTGGTGCTTGGTGCAATTAACGGAGAACGTTTTGGCCTTGTGTCTCACGCTCCAGAATCGTCAGCAGCTTCTGGTCATGGCTCAATACCACCACACCATGCACCAATGCACTAGCAACGATGATGGCATCTGGC
>JAHAYB010000500.1 GCA_018384835.1 Comamonas sp. | reverse complement strand
GCTCAAGCTGCCCGTGACCCCTCCCGGTGTGGAGCAAAAATCCACCTGGCTGCAAGTACGACAGCAAAAGCCTGACTATGTGCTGCTGTGGTCTGCCGGTGTGATGACACCCACCGCCGTGCGTGAAGCACAAGCCACCGGCTACCCCCGCGACAAGGTGTACGGCATCTGGTGGGCTGGCTCTGATACCGACGTGCGCGACATTGGCGCAGGTGCCAAGGGCTATAACGCCATCACCATCCACAACACGGCTGAACTCGACAAGATTCACGACGAGATTAAAACCAGCCTGTACGACAAAGGGCAAGGTACTGCCAAAGACACACGCAACACTCAATCGATTGCCTACACCCGTGGCGTAATGATTTCCATGCTGCAAGTAGAAGCCGTGCGCACCGCGCAAGAAAAATACGGCAAAGGCAAGACCATGACCCCCGAGCAAGTGCGCTGGGGCTTAGAGAACCTGAACCTGACGCAAGAGCGCCTGGATGAGCTGGGCTTCGGCAAAATTATGCGCCCCTTCAAAACCAGTTGCGAGAACCATATGGGTACCGATTGGGCACGCATTGCGCAGTGGGACGGCAGCAAGTTCAACGTCGTCTCTGACTGGTACCAAGGCGACCAAAGCCTGATTGAGCCTCTGGTCAAAGAGTATGGCGAGAAATACGCCAAGGAGAAAAACATCCAAGTGCGTAGCTGCGACTAAAGTGCAGCTTCCCCCAGCGGCCAGCCCTTTTCCTTGGGTTGGCCGGTTATAAAACTATGAGCTTTCGATAGGAGACCCTCCATGCGATTCAAAACCATTGCCTTAGCCGCTGCCTCTCTGGCCACTGGCCTGACTACTATGTTGGCCGCCCCTGTGGCACAAGCGGAAGAGCAGTTCATGCCCCTGCTGGTGTACCGCACTGGCCAGTTTGCCCCCCTGGGCATCCCATGGGCGGACGGCAAGGCTGACTACCTCAAGCTGGTGAATGCCAAGGGCGGCATCAATGGCGTGAAGTTCACCTTTGACGAGTGCGAAACCGCCTACGACACCGGCAAGGGCGTGGAGTGCTACGAGCGCATGAAAAACCAGCCTAACGGCTCTGGCACGTTCGATACGCAATCCACCGGCATTACCTTTGCTGTTAGCGACAAAGCCCCTGGCGACAAGAAAACCATCG
Organism: Comamonas sp.; assembly: GCA_018384835.1. Classification (GTDB taxonomy): domain Bacteria; phylum Pseudomonadota; class Gammaproteobacteria; order Burkholderiales; family Burkholderiaceae_C; genus Comamonas. The sequence goes on along the minus strand of JAHAYB010000500.1, from coordinate 7,504 downwards.
TCACCCCCGGCTATGGCCTGTCCCAGTCGGCGGATGGCCGCGTGTTTGAGTGGAACTTCCCCCTGCTGGGTAACTACTGGACAGCGGCAGACAGCATGATTCAGGACATCCTGAAAAAAGAAAACGGCAACATCAAGGGCAAGAAAATCGCGCTGGTCTATCACGACTCGCCCTATGGCAAAGAGCCTATCCCACTGCTGCAAAAGCGTGCTGAGAAAGACGGCTTTGAGCTGCTGCTGCTGCCCGTGACCCCTCCCGGTGTGGAGCAAAAATCCACCTGGCTGCAAGTGCGCCAGCAAAAGCCTGATTACGTGCTGTTGTGGTCGGCTGGTGTGATGACCCCTACCGCCGTGCGTGAAGCACAAGCCACTGGCTACCCCCGCGACAAGGTGTATGGCATCTGGTGGGCAGGCTCTGAGCACGACGTGCGCGACATTGGCGCAGGTGCCAAGGGCTATAACACCATCACCATCCACAACACTGCCGAGCATGACAAGGTACACGAGGAAGTCAAAGCGCTGGTGTACGACAAAGGCCAAGGCAGCTCCAAGGACGGCAAGAGCGTGGGCACGCTGGCGCACACACGCGGCATGATGATTTCCATGCTGCAAGTGGAAGCCATCCGCACCGCCCAGGAAAAATACGGCAAGGGCAAGGCCATGACCTCTGAGCAAGTGCGCTGGGGTCTGGAAAACCTGAACCTGACGGAAGAGCGCTTGAAAGAGCTGGGCTTTGGCCACATCCTGCGCCCCGTGAAAACCAGTTGCGAAAACCACCTGGGCACCGACTGGGCACGTATCGCACAGTGGGACGGCAGCAAGTTCAACGTCGTCTCTGACTGGTACCAAGCTGACAAATCGCTGATTGACCCCCTGGTCAAAGAGTTCGGCGAAAAATACGCCAAAGAGAAAAACATCCAAGTGCGTAGCTGCGACTAAAGCGCAGCCCCACCGGCCAGCCACCTAGGTCTGGCCGGTTATCCCCCCACTGCAAGCGCCCGCCCCACAGCAGTTGCAACGGCAGCGCTTGCAGCGTTAAGACAAAGAATTTCAGGTGATGGTATGAGCGCTAGCCCCCAAGCAACCCCCGCATCGGCACCGGCACGTACGCTGGTAGAAGTCAATGGCATTGAAGTCATCTACAACCACGTTATCTTGGTGCTCAAGGGCGTGTCTTTGAAAGTGCCCGAGCATGGCGTGGTCGCCCTCATGGGTGGCAACGGCGCAGGTAAAACCACCACCTTACGCGCCATCTCCAACCTGCTCAAAGGTGAGCGCGGCGAAGTCACCAAGGGCAGCGTGACGCTGGAGGGTGAGGAAATTCAGAACCTCTCGCCCTCTGACCTGGTCAAGCGCGGCGTGGTGCAAGTCATGGAAGGGCGGCACTGCTTTGCCCACTTGACCATTGAAGAAAACCTGCTCACCGGCAGCTACACCCGCACCGATAAGGCCGAAATCGCCCGCAACCTGGAGAAGGTCTATAACTACTTCCCCCGCCTGAAAACCCGCCGCACCAGCCAGGCGGCCTACACCTCTGGCGGTGAACAACAAATGTGCGCCATTGGCCGCGCCCTGATGAGCAACCCGCGCATGGTGTTGCTCGATGAGCCTTCCATGGGCTTGGCACCGCAAATCGTGGAAGAAGTCTTCAACATCGTGCAAGACTTGAATCACAAAGAAAAAGTCACCTTCATGCTGGCCGAGCAAAACACCAATATGGCGCTGAAGTGTTCTGACTACGGCTACATCATGGAAAGTGGCCGCATCGTGATGGACGGCCCCGCCAAAGAGCTGGCCAGCAACGAAGACGTGAAAGAGTTCTACCTGGGCGTAGGCGGCAGCGAGCGCAAGAGCTTCAAGGATGTCAAAAGCTACAAACGCCGCAAACGCTGGCTGGCGTAAGCCGTGCCTAAGCCCAAAAACTTATAGTGGCCGCCTCCGCCTGTCTGTCAGCAGCTATTCAGCACCACCCCCCTCCCATAGTTCAAAGGAAACCCGCATGAGCCAGTTCTACGATGCCCTAGAGAGCCGCTCGCCCCAGGAACGCGAAGCCGCTTTACTGGCCGCCCTACCCCAGCAAATTGCCAACGCCCAGCAAAACAGCCCCGCGTTTGCTGAGATTCTGGCTGGCGTGGATGCCGCCAGCATCACCAGCCGCGATGCCCTGGCCAAGCTGCCCGTAACGCGCAAATACCAACTGCTGGAGCGCCAGCAAGCCCAACGTGCCAACACCCCATTTGGCGGCTTTGCCACCCAGCCCTTCGGCAAAGCCATGCCCCGCGTGTTTGCCAGCCCCGGCCCCATTTATGAGCCAGAAGGCCAGCGCAGCGACTACTGGCGCATGGCACGTGCCATCTACGCCGCAGGCTTTCGCCCCGGCGAGCTGATTCATAACTGCTTTAGCTACCACTTTGTGCCCGCTGGCGCGATGATGGAAAACGGCGCACACGCCATTGGCTGCACCGTGTTTGCCGGTGGCACAGGGCAAACTGAGCAACAAGTACAAACCATGGCCGAGCTGCGCCCCGCAGGCTATATCGGCACACCCAGCTTTTTGAAGCTGATTTTGGAAAAAGCCCAAGCCTTGGGAACCTCCCTGCCCAGCTTGACCAAGGCCATGGTCTCTGCCGAAGCCTTCCCGCCCTCTTTACAGCAATGGTTTGCAGAGCGCGGCATTGACGGCTACCAATGCTATGCCACGGCAGATTTGGGCTTGATTGCCTACGAAACCAGCGCCCGCGAAGGCTTGGTGGTGGATGAGGGCGTGATAGTGGAAATCGTGCGCCCCGGCACGGGCGACCCTGTTCCTGAGGGCGAAGTGGGCGAGCTGGTGATTACCAGCCTCAACCCCGACTACCCCCTGATTCGCTTTGGCACGGGCGACCTGTCTGCCATCTTGCCTGGCCAATGCCCCACTGGGCGCACCAATGTGCGCATTAAAGGCTGGCTGGGGCGTGCTGACCAAACCACCAAGGTGCGCGGCATGTTCGTCCAGCCCGGCCAGGTGGCGGAAGTTTGCCGCCGCTTCCCGCAAATCCAGCGGGCGCGTCTGATTGTCAGCGGCGAAATGGCCAACGACAGCATGACGCTGCACGTCGAAACCACCGAAACCGCCCCCGGCCTAGCGCAACTGATTGAAGATGCCATGCGCGAAGTCACCAAGCTGCGCTGTGAGATTCAGCTCTGCGCCCCCGGCAGCCTGCCCAACGACGGCAAGGTGATTGAGGATGCGCGTAGCTACGCTTGAGTAAGCAGCAGCTAGAACGGCGATCAAAAAAGCCCGTCAATCGAAAGACTGACGGGCTTTTTATTATTTGGCAGGGGAGGAAGGACTCGAACCCTCGAATGCCGGAATCAAAATCCGGTGCCTTAACCAACTTGGCGACTCCCCTATGGAAAGATGGAATTATAGGCTGTTTTTTGCTGGTTTTGATATTTTTAGGAATTTTTTAATTTTTCCTTTAGTTCATGCTTGGAACGTGTGTACGCAAAAGTACCGCTTCCCTACTGGGAACCAGGGGGATGACAAGGCAAAGCCAGGTAGGCACTTGAGGCACTGACCTACAATCAGCCCCATTTTCTTCCTGCGTAATTACACTAATTGACACCTAATTACACCGATAGCGCTATGTCTGCTTCTTCTTCCGTATCTTCTGATCGCTCTTCTGCTTGGCTCATGATTTCCGCTGTGTTGGCCGGGCTTGTGCTCTTACTACTCTTCGCTAGCAACTGGATGCTGCAACAGCAGCGTGAAGTGAAAAGCGAAATACGCCAACAGCGCGAAACATACGACTATTACCGCCAAGCCACCCGCCAACCCCAAGAGCCTCGCCCTCTACCTGCCGAGTTTGTCGAGGCGCAGCAAATTCGCCAAAAGCTGCTCAACCATCCCGCCGTCACCCCTGGGCCGGGCTTTAATGCCCCAGGGGTGCAGCGCACCGGCATATCTATTGTGCAGGCGATGGAGAAAGAGGCCGAGTAGCCGAGTAGGCGATGCAGCATCTAACAATCAATATGCCCCTTTCTACTGATAACCCCGCCGCCTTGGCTACCGTCTATTTGGGCGGCGGCTGCTTTTGGTGTACCGAAGCCGTCTTTACCCGCGTGCGCGGTGTGCTGCAAGTACAAAGCGGCTATGCCAACGGCCATACAGAAAACCCTAGCTATGACGACATCTGCACCGGCACCACCGGCCATGCCGAAGTCATTGCCGTGCGCTACCACCCCCAGCATGTCAGCCTAGAAGCGCTACTAGAGATTTTTTTCGCCACGCACGACCCCACCACCCTCAACCGCCAGGGCAACGACGTGGGCACGCAATACCGCAGCGCCATCTATACCGACAATGCCCAAGACTTAGCCAGCGCCCAGGCCGCACTGGCCGCTTACAACCAAGCACAGCCCCTGGGCGCAGCGGCAGTGACGGAGGTCGCCCCCCTGCAACGCTTCTGGCCTGCTGAAGACTGGCACCAAGACTACTTTGCACACAACCCCCAGCAGGGCTATTGCACTTGGGTGGTTGCGCCCAAGGTGGCGCATTTTCTGGCGCAATTTCCCGGCCACAGCAAAGGCACGGCCTGAGTGTCATCGCCCCCCAGCACTATCTCGTCACGCCTAGGCGATGGCTTATTTGGCTCACACCTGCGCCTGGTGGGCATGACGCTGCTATGGGGCGCATCCTGGCCAGCCGGGCGTGTGGTGGCGCAGGCCATGCCACCGCTGGCCGCTTCTAGCCTGCGCTTTTTTCTGGCGCTGCTGATACTGCTGCCGTGGATGATGCACAGCGGCGGCTTTGGCCATTTACGCAACTGGTCGCGCCAGCGCTGGCTGGGCATGGCCACCGCAGCAGCTACTGGGGTGTTTGGTTATGCCAGCTTCTTCCTCTCTGGGCTGCAATACCTGCCAGCGGGCAAAGCGGCGCTACTCATCACCCTGAACCCGGTCGTCACCCTCTTGCTGGCCAGCTGGCTCTTCAAAGAGCGGCTAAATGCCACCATCATCAGCGGCATGGCCTTGGCCGCTTGCGGTGCGGTATGGGTTATCAGCCAAGGGCAGCCGCTGAACCTGCTGCGCGGTGAACTGGGGATTGGCGAGTTGCTCATTCTGGGCTGTGTGGCCTGCTGGGTGGCCTACACCCTGATTGGCCGCCAGATGCTAACGGGGGTCGATGCCCTCTCTACCACCACCGTTACTGCTGGCATGGGCGCAATCATGCTGCTACTAGCCAGCCTGTGGGTGGAAGGCAGCGCCGGATTCCACGCCCTTGCCCACAGTGGCAGTGAAGCCTGGCTGGCTCTGGTATTTATGGCCTGGGCAACCACGGCCATTGCCTATGCCTGGTTTTTTCAGGGAGTGAAGGTATTGGGCGCGGGCGCGGCAGCGGGCTATATCACCGTGGTGCCAGTGGTGGGCGTTGCCCTGTCTGCCCTATGGCTGGGCGAGCGGCTGGATACCAGTCTGCTGCTAGGTGGCGGCCTGGCTGTGCTGGGAACCGCCATCATGCAGCGCGGGCGGCGTTGAGGCTTCGCTGGCCGTTAGCTGTTTGCGGTAACTCACAAAGCGCAGCGCTAGCCCTTGTGCGCTGGTTAGTAGGCGCTCTGCCACGGGTTGCCACTCTGCGCCTAGCGTGGGGGCGTAGGCATCGCCGTCAAAATTTTGTTCGATGTGGGTTACCTCCACCACCTGCGCCAGTGGTAGCGCTTGGGCGTAGATTTGCGCCCCGCCCATTACCCACAGGGTTTGGCCGGTTTTTGCGTGCTGGGCGGCTGTGGCTAGTGCCTCGGGCAGACTGTGCGCCAGCAAAGCACCGGGGGCTTGCCAGCCCTGTTGGCGGGTGATAACGATATTGCTGCGCCCAGGCAAGGGGCGAAAGCGCTCAGGCAGAGATTCCCAGGTTTTGCGCCATGATGACCGGGCAGCCCTGGGTGATAGCGCGAAAATGCGCCAAGTCCTCGGGGATATGCCAGGGCATGACTCCGTTTTTGCCAATGATGCCATTGGTGGCTTGGGCGTAAATCAGGCCGATTTGCATCTCACTCATGGCATTCATACGGCGACGGGCGCTTTGATAGCGCTGTGGTGCTGGTAGCCCTGCACTTCAAAGTCTTCAAGCTCGTAATCGAAGATGGAGGGCGGGCGGCGCTTGATATGCAGTTTGGGCGCTGGGTAGGGGGCGCGTGACAGTTGCTGCTGCACCTGCTCCATATGGTTGTTGTAGAGGTGGCAATCGCCCCCCGTCCAGATAAATTCGCCCACTTCCAAATCGCACTGCTGCGCCAGCATGTGGGTGAGCAGGGCGTAGCTGGCAATGTTGAAGGGCACGCCCAGGAAAATATCCGCACTGCGCTGGTAGAGCTGGCAAGACAGCCGGCCGCTCGCCACATAGAACTGAAACAGCGCGTGACAGGGCATGAGCGCCATTTGGTCCAGCTCGGCCACGTTCCAGCTACTGACCAGGATGCGGCGGCTATCCGGGTTGGTTTTGAGCGTCTCCACCACCTGCTGAATCTGGTCGATATGGCCGCCATCGGGCGTAGGCCAACTGCGCCACTGCACGCCATAGACGGGGCCTAGGCTGCCATCCTCACGCGCCCATTCGTCCCAGATGGTGCAGCCGCGCTCTTGCAGCCAGCGCACATTGTTGTCGCCGCGCAGAAACCACAGCAGCTCCAAAATGATGCTTTTCAGGTGGACTTTCTTGGTCGTTACCAGCGGAAAGCCCGCTTGCAGGTCAAAGCGCATTTGGTGGCCGAAGACGCTGCGCGTGCCGGTTCCGGTGCGGTCGCTTTTTTCATCGCCATGAAAATAGACGTGGCGCATTAAATCTTCGTAGGGGTGGGCAATGCGTGGGCGGCTCATGGCTGGCTGCCCTCTTGCACGGCCAGCACGCAGCCGGGGTTCAAAATGCCTTGCGGGTCTAGGGCTTGTTTGATGGCACGCATCATGCCCAGCGCCACGGGAGATTTGTACTGTTCTAACTGCTCTGTTTTGAGCTGCCCCACGCCATGCTCGGCAGAGAAAGAGCCGCCAAACTGCGCCACCGCGTCATACACCAGTTGGTTGACACGCGCTTCTTGCTCGCGCAGAAAGGCTTTGCCATCGGCGTTTTCGGGGACTTGCACGTTGTAGTGCAGATTGCCGTCGCCCAGATGGCCAAAGTTGACCAGGCGCACGCCCTCAATCTCGCGCTGGAGCAGGGCATCGGCATATTCCACAAAGGCGGGGATACGGGATGCGGCCACAGAAATATCGTGCTTGATGTTCAAGCCCTCTTCAGCCTGCGCTAGCGGAATGCTTTCGCGGATGTGCCACAGCTCTTGCGCTTGGGCAATGCTCTCGGCCACCACGGCATCCAGGACGCAGCCTTCTTCAAAGGCCAGTTCTAGCAGGCTTTCAAAGCGGGCGCGGGCGTGGTCTTCGGATTCGCTATCGCTGTTTTCCAGCAGCACGCAGTAGGGCGCATCAGCGGCCATCTCGGTAAAGGGCACGCGCAGTTGCGGCATGTG
>JAHAYB010000483.1 GCA_018384835.1 Comamonas sp. | reverse complement strand
AGTCGTTTTCGCGGTCTGGATAAGATTTTCTTGCTTGGTGAATTCAGCTTGTGCATTGCTGAATGCATCCTTGGCAGCGAAAACCTTATCCCTGATGGATTGAAGTTCATAAGCACAGGTGGTGGCTTTCTCGCTAAGTAGTTCTAGCTTTGAAAGTGCTTCCGGGCTAGCCTGAGGATGGTTGGTTTGTTCTAGCCATCGACCACGCTGCTCAATCAGCGGCTCTTTTTGAGCCTCAAGTGCCTGCTTTTGTTCTTCCCACTCTGCGTCGATTTGCGCTTTTTCTGTGGATTCTGCGGCATCGCTTTGCCGTATTTGTTGTTCTAGGCGAACCCGATGAGGCTGCTTTTGCTGTTCTAACTCCAGCATTCGCGTGCTTGCGCGTTGCCGGGCCTCCGATTTCAGTTGTTGATACTGGTTTTTGACATCAGAGTTTTGAGATGTCGCTGCTTCAATTTGTGCAGTCAATGCATCGCGCTGGTGCTGCCAATCAGGCAACTCCTGAAGCTTGAGTTCCAAGGCCGAGACTTCATGTTTTTCAAAATGGCTTGCTTTCGAAGCCTGGGTTTCATAAGCATCTTTGGACTGCTTTGCTAGCTCACTAGACGCCGCCGCTTGCTGACGTAGTTGCTCGTGGGTCTCTTGCTGCTGTGCCTGTTCCGCATGTCGACGGCGCGTGAGTTCATCGACCTCGTCGCGGGACTTTGCTATTTGCTCTTTTCGCAGTCGCAGCAGATGCTGAACATCCGCACGCAGGGCTCGGAACGTAGTCTCCTGTGTGTGGAGTGCACGCAGAGAGTCTTCCAACTCAGAAATTTTGGGCTTCAGCTTAAATGCATCTGTTACGGCATTTCTGTTGTTCAACCAACGCTCTATAGAGGCTTTACCAAGTTTGAAAGAGAGCTTGGCCTTGTCAGAACCATGCCCCAAGTCTTGTTGAACTAGGCCAACAGCGACTTGGACGATGTCTGCAAAGTTGATGTGCTTCTTCACCATTGCAGCGACGAGCCGGTCAAGGTTATCTAGCGCTTTGGGGCCGTAGGACCACTCAAGACTGTATCGACGTAACTTTTCTTTTTCTTTGGACGTGGCTGGTGTTCTGAGGATGACAGCGCGATAGTCAGCGGTACTGAGCTTGGGGGTGGACACAATCCCGAGACTTGACGTCTTGAGCTGGGTTTCCTCATCATCCAAAAAACGGTTTTCTTCAACAAAAAGCTCTTTGCGAAAGCCGCATTTGTAGAGCCGGTAGAAGGGCACATTGGGGTCTTCAGCACGCCTTCGAATAACTGCCAGCCGCAGGTCTTCCTCTTTGTCAGAGCCACGCTGGTACTCAAATGCAATGGCACTTGCCGTAGTTGGAAGAATGAACTGCACCATGGGGTCCTGACCCTGGCCAGAAGAAACAATTTGGCTAGGCAAGTGACCAAAAAACAAGGGAAGAATGCGGAGGGTAGTAGTCTTTCCAACCCCGTTATCGCCTAGTACAGCAGCACCTCCGCGTGGGTCAATTTCTGTGATGCGGTTGCTTGGAACATGTTTGTTCGTTCCCGCGTTGACCAGCACCATGCGGCGCAATTGGTACTTGCTCACTTCTTCTTGCATGTCTCCCCCTAGTTCGTTGAAAACCTCTCTCGTTTGGCACATTCTAGAGCGTGTTATGAACTTTGCGCCAATCGAATCAAAGGCATAGCGCTGGGCAACATGAGTATGGCAAAGACCACGAAGTGCAATCCACCCAGCACATCTGGCAGTCGCTCGTAATCACGAGATAGACGTCTGAACCTGGCCAGCCAGCCAAAGCTGCGCTC
>JAHAYB010000482.1 GCA_018384835.1 Comamonas sp. | reverse complement strand
GCCTTTGGCATGGCGGCGGCCACCCTGTTCCCGGCACTGATAATGGGCATCTTCGTTAAGCGCATCAACAACAAGGGCGCTGTTGCAGGCATGATTGCCGGTGCGGTGCTAACCATTGGCTACATCTTTATGTACCTGGGTTGGTTCTTTATCCCTGGCACCAACAACTTCCCGAATACGCCTGAGCACTGGATTATGGGTATCTCGCCCCTGTCGATTGGTTGCATCGGCGCTCTGACGAACTTCATCGTAGCGATGGGTGTTTCCCTGGCCAGCGAAGAGCCTAGCGAGGAAATCCAGGAAATGGTACGCCGCGTGCGCTACCCATAAGCCAACACGACTTGCCTGACTGAACAAGCAAGACAACAATGGGCTTTCTGCTTGCGGCGGAAAGCCCATTTTCATAACAACGATAAAGACAGGGAGACTTAGGCATGATTTGGAATTTACTGGGCGTATTCATCATTGGCCTGTGCAGTGGCGCTTTTGCCTATCTATTGCGCAGACTGAGTAAAGGCCGCCTACCCAAGTGGCTCATTCCTATATTTGCAGCCGCTGGCATGTTTATCTATTTGGCCTATTACGATTACCAGTGGTTTGACTTTAAGAAAAGCCAGTTACCTGCCGACAGCTTTATTTATGCCGAGCAGCGTCAAAAAGACTTCTTCAAACCCTGGAGCTATATTGCCCCGGCAGTCAGCCAGTTCAGCGTTTTTGATGGCCAGGCCAATATCCAAACCCAAGACGGGGCGCGTATTGTGGAATACAAGGAATACCGCTTCTTCAAAGACCCCACAGAGCGGATGCAGGTCTATCAGCATGTGCTCAACTGCCGCCTGCAAGAGGGCGTGGTGATGGGGCCGATACAAAGCAGCGGCCTGAGCAATGGCAAAGTCTCCACCCAGCCGCATACCCAGGCTTTGGCCGCCGCCGACCCGCTGCTTGCCAAGCTGTGCTTTTGACGAAAGCCTTGCCCCATGCCCACCAGCCGCCGCAACCAACGCACTGAAAAACTGCTTGCCCTGTTTGTATTGGGCTGGCTGTTGTTGAGCTTTCCCCTATTTAGCATTTGGGACCGCCCGGTGCTGATAGGGGGCTGGCCGCTGCTGCCAACTGCCGCCTACGCCATCTGGCTGCTGTTGATACTGGTGCTGGCCTGGCTGATGGAGCGCGGCAGTGCCGATGAAGATACCCCCCCTGCCGAGCCAGCCGCCGATGCCATGCCCTACGCCATCGACCCGGTGAAAAAGGCCAGTCCCACCACTCAATCCCTGCCCCAGGAGCCGCAGCCATGAATGCCGTGCTGGTGGTCGGTATCTCTTTGGCCTATCTGGGGCTGCTGTTTGTCGTGGCCTATTGGGGTGACCAGCGTGCTGCGCGAGGGCAATCACTCATCAACAACGCCTGGGTGTATGCCCTGTCTTTAGGGGTGTATTGCACGGCCTGGACGTACTTTGGCAGCGTGGGGCAGGCGGCTAGCCGTGGGCTGTGGTTTCTGCCCACCTATTTAGGGCCGACACTGGCCATGATTTTGGGCTGGGTGGTGCTGCGCAAGATGGTGCGCATTGCCAAGGCGCAGCGCATTACCTCGATTGCCGACTTTATCGCCAGCCGCTACGGCAAAAGCCGCTTGCTGGCGGTGTGCGTCACTCTGATTGCCATTGTGGGTGTGCTGCCCTATATCGCCTTGCAGCTCAAGGCCGTGTCTGAGGCTTATGGGCTGCTCACTCATCCCCTGGGGCATCAGGCCAGCGGAGCCAGCCACTGGAGCCGCGACGGCACGTTCTACCTGGCCTTGCTGCTGGCGGGTTTCACCATGGTGTTTGGTACGCGCCACCTAGACACTACCGCCCGCCACGAAGGCATGGTGGCGGCGATTGCCTTTGAATCTTTGGTCAAGCTGCTGGCATTTTTAGCGGTGGGGCTATTCGTTACCTACGGCCTATTTACAGGCTTTGGCGATATTTTTAGCCAAGCCATGGCGCGTGCCGATTTACAGCCCCTGCTGCGGTTAGAGCAAGGCATGGCCTTTGCCTGGCCGCACTGGTTCAGCATGATTGTGCTGGCCATGCTGGCGATGGTGATGCTGCCGCGCCAGTTCCAAATCATGGTGGTAGAAAACGTCCACGAGCGCCATCTGCGCCGGGCGGTGTGGGTGTTTCCGGCCTATTTACTAGCCATCAATATCTTTGTGTTGCCCATTGCTTTGGGCGGCTTGCTGTACTTTGACGGCCTGGGGGCGGGTGCTGGGGCAGAGATGAACCCCGATAGCTTTGTGCTGTCGCTACCACTGGCGCAGGGGCAATCGGCGCTGGCGCTGCTGGTGTTTATTGGCGGCCTGTCTGCTGCAACCAGCATGGTGATTGTGGAGAGCATTGCCGTCGCCACCATGGTCAGCAACGAGTTGGTGCTGCCCCTGCTGCTGCGCTGGGGGGCGGTGCAGGGCAGCCCGGCCATTAGCCGCATCGTGCTGAACATTCGCCGCGCCACTATTTTTTGCCTGCTGCTGCTGGGCTATGCCTACTTTCACATCGTGGGCGAGGCTTACGCCCTGGTCAGCATTGGCCTGGTCAGCTTTGCCGCTGTGGCGCAGTTTGCCCCCGCCGCCCTGCTGGGCATGTATTGGCCGCAAGGTACGCGCTTGGGCGCTTTGGGCGGCTTGCTGCTGGGCTTTGCGATTTGGGTTTATACGCTGATGCTGCCCTCTTTGGCCCAGTCGGGGGCGGTGCCGGGGCTGGATGCCAGCTTTGTCACCCAAGGGCCTGCGGGCATGGCCTGGCTGCGCCCCGAAGCCTTGTTTGGCCTGACGGGGTTGGATGCCCTGAGCCACTCCCTGTTCTGGAGCTTGCTGGCCAATACCGCTGCCTACGTGCTGCTGTCGCTATGGCGAGCGCCCCAGGCACGCGAGACCAGCCAAGCGCTGATGTTTGTCCGCGCCAGCGCGGGGCGGCAGCCAGTGTTTTGGCGCGGTGAGGCGCGGGTGCAAGACCTCTACCAGCTCTGCCAGCGCTTTTTAGGCGATGAGCGCAGCGCCGACATCTTCTCGCGCTACCGCCAGCGCCACGGCGGGGAGCTGCCCAGCCTGGCCGATGCCGGTTTTGTCAGCCATATCGAAACCAAGCTGGCAGGGGCGGTGGGCGGGGCATCAGCGCGGCTGCTGGTGGCCTCGATTGCCAAGGAAGAGGCGCTGACCACCACCGATGTGCTCAAAATGCTGGAAGAAGCCTCGCAGCTACGCGCCTACTCCCGCGCCTTAGAGGAAAAATCCCAATCCCTGGAGGAAGCCACCGCCCAACTGCGCGAGGCCAACGCCCAACTGCAAAGCCTGGACCGCATGAAGGATGACTTTATGTCCTCCGTCACCCACGAGCTGCGCACGCCGCTGACCTCCATCCGCGCCCTGGCCGAGCTGATGCTGGATAGCCCCGACATGCCCCCTGAGCAGCACCAGCAGTTCGTCGGCATCATTGCGCAGGAAAGCGAGCGCCTGTCGCGCCTGGTCAACCAAGTGCTGGACTTGGCCAAAATCGAATCTGGCCACGCCGAATGGCATAACACCGAGGTCGATATCAGCGCCCTGCTGCACCAAGCCGCCGCCACCACTGCCGAGCTGTTTCGCAACGCGGGCTGCACCTTGGAAGTTGATGCCACGCCCAGCGCCCCGTTAGCCCCGTTATGGGCTGACCCCGACCGCATCCAGCAGGTACTGCTGAACTTGCTGTCTAACGCGGCCAAGTTTTCCCCACGCGGGCGGGGGCAGGTGCAGATGCGCTTGCAAGACTTGGGGCATGAAGTGCATATCACCGTGCAAGACAACGGCCCCGGCCTTAGCACTGAGGAGCAAGCCCGCGCCTTTGATAAATTCCGCCAACTCGGCGATGCCCGCGACCGCCCCCAGGGCACGGGCTTGGGGCTGCCCATTTGCCGCCAAATCGTCGAACATTTGGGCGGGCAGATGTGGATAAACTCCCAACCAGGGGCGGGCGCTTGCTTTGGCTTTAGCCTGCCGCGCCGCCCTGCACCCACCACAGCCCAAGAGGAGACAAGCCATGACTAAAAAAACTATTTTGATTGCAGATGACGAGCCAAACATCGTCATCTCGCTGGAATTTTTACTGCAACGCGAAGGCTATGACGTGCTGGTAGCACGTGACGGCCAAGAAGCGCTCAACAGCATCCGCAGCCATCGCCCCGACTTGGTGCTGCTGGATGTGATGATGCCCCACCTCAGCGGCTTTGAAGTCTGCCAAGCCGTGCGCGCCGAGCCTGATTTGCAGAACGTGCGCATCATCATGCTGACCGCCAAAGGCCGCGCCGCTGACCTGGCCAAGGGCACGGCCTTAGGCGCAGATGCCTACACCACCAAGCCCTTTTCTACCCGCGATTTGGCCGCGCAAATTGCGCAAATGCTGCAAGCCACCACCGGCGCACCCGCCTAAAGCGAAGGGCACTAGCTATGCAACGCGCCCAACGCCAATTATTACTAGCTGCCACAGTTGCCGCCCTGGGGCTGGGGCTATGGCTGCTTATCACCCTGGGGCTGGCTGCTTTAGCCTTGCCCCCTGCTTTGCGTGAGCAATGGCAGCAAATGCTCGCTAGCGTTAGCCCCCTGCTGGTACTGGCCTGGGTGCTAGGCAGCGCAGGCTTGCTGGCCGTGTGGCGCCGCTGGGTGCAACCCGCACAGCACAGCTTGGCGCAGTTGGCAGAGCACACCCGCGTGGCTATCAGCCATCGTGGCAAAACCTTTCCGGCCAACAGCTACGCCCCAGCCCACCCCCTGCACCAAGCCATTGCCGACCTCATTGCCCAGCGCGATAGCCTGCGCAACGACATGGATGAGCAAGTGCGCCAAACCAGTGGCCGCCTGCAACAGGAAAAAGAGCGCCTGGCCGCCCTGCTGGCCGAACTGCCGCAATGCGTGCTGGTGTGCAATCTGGAAGGGCGCATCCTGCTCTACAACCAACTCGCCCAGCAGCAACTAGGCAAGCCCCAGCAGGGAGCCAGCATCGGCATAGGCCGCAGCATTGAAGGGCTGCTAGAGCGCCAACTGGTAGAACACGCCCTGCAACGTGTGGCGCAACAGGTAGAGCGCGGCGCGGCCAACCCGGCCAGCCACTTCATCACCCACACCCAGGCGCAGCAACTGCTGCGGGTGCAGATGAGTCCGGTGCTCTCCCACGCCGCCGCCCCCAGCATGACCGGCTTTGTGCTGCTGCTCGATGATGTCACCCACAGCTTTGCCCAAGAGGCCGAGCGCGACCACCTGCTGCACAGCCTGACCGAGGGCAACCGCGCCAGCCTGGCTGCCATCCGCGCCGCTGTGGAAATGCTGGGCTATGACGACATCCCCGCCGCCATGCGCCAGCGCTTTTTAGATGTGGTGCAGGAAGAAACCACCCGCATGGGCGAGCGCATCGACACCCTAGCGCAACGCGCCGCCCAGGAAGTCAACACCCGCTGGCCGCTGGAAGACATGCAGGGCGAAGACTTTTTAACCGCCGCCCAGCACCATTTGCACAGCCAGCTCCAACGCCCCGTACAGCACCAAGCCTGCACCCCTGATTTATGGCTGCGGGTGGATGGTTACTCCCTGCTGCAAGCCCTGGCCTACCTGGGGCAGCGCTTAGTGCAGGAGTACGATGTGCCCCAACTGCACCTGCGCCTACAAGCGGCAGACGGCCAACGCGCCCACCTGGACCTGGTGTGGAGCGGCCAGGCCATGAGCACCGAAACCGTGATGAGCTGGGAGATGGACAACCTAGAAATCAGCGGCGAGCGCAGCACCTTGACGGTGCGCGACATCGTTACCCGCCACGATGGCGAACTATGGTTTGAGCGCGACCGTGCCAGCCACACCGGTTTTCTGCGCTTTCTGCTGCCGCTGGGTCATGCCCAAACCACTCCAAACCAAACCACCCCAAACCAGAGCACTCCCAACACAGCCACCAACACGGCAGCCAGCCCCAGCGCCCCCGCCCTGCACCTGGGCAGCACCCCTATCGACAGCCGCCCCGAGTTCTACGACTTTGACCTGTTCCAGCACCAGGAGCCAGATAGCGATTTGGACGACCGCCCCCTCTCCAGCCTGCGCTACACCGTGTTTGATACGGAAACCACCGGCCTCAACCCCTCGCAGGGCGACCAAATCATCCAGATTGGCGCGGTGCGCATCGTCAACGCCCGCCTGCTGGCGCAAGAGAGTTTTGACCAACTGATTCACCCTGGGCGCGATATTCCCGAGGCCGGCATCCCCATCCACGGCATCACCCCCGATATGGTGGCCAACCAGCCGCGCATTGAGGCCGTGCTGCCCCAGTTCCACCGCTTCGCGCAAGACAGCGTGCTGGTCGCCCACAACGCCGCGTTTGATATGAAGTTTCTACAACTGCTGGAAAAGCGCACCGGCGTAGAGTTCCGCCAGCCCGTGCTGGATACCCTGCTGCTGTCTGCTGTGGCCCACCCCCACCAAGACTCCCACCGCCTAGAAGCCCTGGCCGAGCGCTTTGGCGTGACTATTTTTGGCCGCCACACCGGCCT
>JAHAYB010000480.1 GCA_018384835.1 Comamonas sp. | reverse complement strand
ACGCCGTTTTTGGTCATGGTGGTGTCGTCTTCGCTGGTTTCTTCGTCAAAGGTGAAACCATATTGAAAGCCCGAGCAGCCCCCGCCTTGAACGAAGACGCGCAGCTTCAGGTCAGGGTTGCCTTCTTCGGCAATCAGCTCGGCTACTTTGCTGGCGGCGCTGTCGGTGAAGATGATGGGGCTGGGAAAGTCGTCGTCGCTAATGCTGGTGCTGGTGGCGGTGTCAACGGTATCAAGGGCGGTGCTCATCACAAATACTCCGTAAAAAGATGTTCTGGGGGTGTTTTCTTGCTGCCAGATAGTAGCGCACCAGCGCAAAGCAAGGGCAGGGCAGGTGCTTTTTGTGGCCACACTGCGGGCATAACAAAGCCGCCAGGCTTTGCAGCGGCTGGCGGCGATGTGGGCAGTGTTGACCAGCGATTAACGCTTGGAGAACTGCTTGGCGCGACGTGCGGAGTGCAGGCCGACTTTCTTACGCTCAACCTCACGGGCATCGCGGGTGACGAAGCCAGCGGCGCTCAGGGCGGGCTTGAGGGTTTCGTCATAGTCAATCAGGGCGCGGGTAATGCCGTGGCGGGCTGCACCAGCTTGGCCGGATTCACCACCACCGCGCACGTTGATTTGGATGTCGAAAGACTCCACGTTGTCCGTCAGCACCAGGGGCTGCTTGGCAATCATGATGGAGGTTTCACGGCCAAAGTAGTCTTGGATGTCTTTGCCGTTGACAGTAATCTTGCCGCTGCCTTTTTTCAGGAAGACGCGAGCGACGCTGGATTTGCGACGGCCAGTGCCGTTGTTCCAATCACCAATCATCTCTGTGACTCCTTAGATGTCCAGCACTTTGGGCTGTTGGGCAGTGTGGGGATGCTCAGCGCCGCCATAGACTTTGAGCTTCTTGATCATGGCGTAGCCCAGGGGACCCTTGGGCAACATGCCTTTGACGGCTTTTTCCAGTGCGCGGCCAGGGAACTTGGCTTGCAGGTCACGGAAGTTGGTGGATTTCAGGCCGCCAGGAAAGCCGGTGTGGCGGTAGTACATTTTGTCGGTGGTTTTGGTGCCGGTTACTTTGAGTTGGGCAGCATTGATAACCACGATGTAGTCACCGGTGTCAACGTGAGGTGTGTAGATGGCTTTGTGCTTGCCGCGCAGACGCAGGGCCACTTCGCTGGCGACCCGGCCTAGCACCTTGTCGGTGGCATCAATCACAAACCACTCGTGTTGCACCTCAGCGGGTTTTGCGCTGAATGTAGTCATGAGGATGGTTCTCTTTAAAGAAAGGAAGAGTAGGCTCTTTTCTGCGGTCGGTGCTTCCTTCTGAAAGGGAAGCCTCTTAGGCAGGGGCTGGCAACAAGGCGCATAAAAAATAGCCCCAAAGGGCTAAGGTGGCGCTGTTGCTCGGCTTCGACGCGGAACCTCTAAAATCGCTGCGAAGCCCGCCATTATACAAATTTTGCAGAAATTGTCTGCTGCTGTTGATTGTTTTTACCACTGCCCTATGTTCAGCTATCGCCACGCCTTTCATGCCGGTAACCATGCCGATGTTCTCAAACACACTGTGTTGATTGCCACTTTGCGGCATCTGCTGCAAAAAGACACAGCGCTGGCCGTGCTGGACACTCACGCGGGCACGGGGCTGTACCGCCTGGATGGTGACTTTGCCAGCACCAGTGGCGAGGCCGCTCACGGCATTACCCGCCTGCTGGAGCAGCCTGAGCAGGCGTTAGCCCCCATGCTGCAAGACTATGTGCAAATGGTTCGCCACTTCAACGGCGAGCGCCAAGGCAGCAAGCTACGCAACTACCCCGGCTCGCCCGCCTTGCTGCACCACCTGCTGCGTGGCCAAGACCATCTGCGCCTGTGCGAGCTGCTGCCGGTGGATGCTCGCGCTCTGGCGGGCAATATGCTGCAATTGCAAGAGCTACAGCAAAGCATGGGCAGCAAGCCCTGCCAGCTTCAGGTGCTGACGGAAGATGGCTTTGCCGCCGTTAAGCGCTTTTTGCCGCCACCCTCACGCCGTGGGCTGCTGCTGTGCGACCCCAGCTATGAAATCAAGAGTGATTACGGCAAGGTGGTGGCGCTGATAGACGAGAGCCTGCGCCGCTTTGCCACGGGCTGCTATGCAGTGTGGTATCCCATCGTGGCACGGCACGAGGCACATGACCTGCCCAAGCGCCTCAAGGTGCTGGCTGAAAAAGCCGGCAAGAACTGGCTGCATGCCACATTGACCGTCAAGGGTGGGCGGCAACTGGCAGGCCTGCCCGGCAGTGGCATGTTTTTGATTAACCCGCCTTATGTACTGAAAGAGAGCCTAGGGCAGGTGCTGCCGCAATTGGTGCAATGGCTGGGTCAGGACAAATACGCAGGCTTTACGCTGGAGAGCGCAGGCTTATAAAAAAAGCCGCTGTGTGGCGAAACCATAGCGGCTTTTTTTACGTCCTACCGGCCTTGATGGCGGCGAAGTCTCACACCCGCTTAAACACTAGCGAGCCATTGGTGCCACCAAAGCCGAAGTTATTCTTCAGCGCCACGTCAATGCGGGCATCGCGGGCGGTGTTGGCGCAGTAGTCTAAATCGCACTCAGGGTCTTGGTTGTGCAGGTTGATGGTGGGGGGAATCACCTGGTGGTGCAGCGCCAGCACGGTAAACACGCTTTCAATGCCGCCAGCGCCGCCTAGCAAGTGCCCCGTCATGGATTTGGTGGAGCTGACGACGGTTTTGTACGCCGCTTCGCCCAACGCGGCCTTGATGGCGTTGGTTTCGTTGATGTCACCCAGCGGGGTAGAAGTACCGTGGGCGTTCAGGTAATTGACCGCATCAGCGTTCACGCCCGCGTTGCGCATGGCGTTGAGCATGGCGCGGCGCGGGCCGTCCATATTGGGGGCGGTGATGTGGCCGGCATCGGCACTCATGCCGTAGCCCGCCAGCTCGGCGTAGATTTTTGCGCCGCGGGCCTTGGCGTGCTCGTACTCCTCCAGCACCAATACGCCTGCGCCTTCGCCCAGTACAAAGCCATCGCGGTCTTTGTCCCAGGGGCGGCTAGCGGCTAGCGGGTCATCATTGCGGGTGGAGAGGGCACGCATGGCAGCAAAGCCACCCACGCCCAGCGGGGAGACGGTGGATTCAGCGCCACCAGCAATGACGATATCGGCATCGCCGTATTCAATCATGCGCCCGGCCTCACCAATGCAGTGCAAGCCGGTGGTGCAGGCCGTGACCACCGAGAGGTTAGGGCCTTTGAAACCAAAGCGCATAGAAACATGCCCAGCCACCATATTGATGATGGAAGCGGGCACAAAAAATGGGGTAATGCGGCGTGGACCGCGAGCGGAAAGCTCAATCTGGGTGTTTTCAATCAGCGGCAAGCCGCCAATGCCAGAACCGACCACGCAGCCAATGCGCGTTGCCATCTCTTCAGACAAAGCCTCGCCGGTGGGCAAGCCTGCATCTAAGACGGCCTGCTGTGCAGCGGCAATCCCATAGTGGATAAAAGTGTCCATGGAACGCGCATCCTTGGCGCTCATGTACTCTTGGACGTTAAAGCCTTTGACCTCTCCGGCAATTTTGCAAGCAAAGTCTTCTGCATCGAACTTGGTGATTCGACCAATACCGGATTGCCCGGCCAATAGACTAGCCCAGGCATCTTGCACCGTGTTGCCCACAGGGCTGATGCAGCCTAGACCGGTCACAACCACACGACGACGGCTCATGCGTTCCTAACCTTTTGATGTACTAAGAGATTTGATGGCTGCACCGTCTCAGAGGTGCAGGCTCTCTGTTTTGCCGCTCCCTGGCCTAGCGTGTGCTTAGGCTTTTTGATGGGTGTTGGCGTAGTCGATGGCGTTTTGCACGGTGGTGATTTTCTCGGCATCCTCATCAGGGATTTCAATGCCGAACTCATCTTCAAGTGCCATCACCAGTTCTACGGTGTCTAGCGAGTCAGCGCCCAAGTCAGCCACAAAGGCTTTTTCGTTGGTAACTTGTGGCTCTTCAACACCGAGTTGTTCGGCAATGATTTTTTTAACGCGTGCTTCGATATCGCTCATGATTTCCCTCTGGGCTTCTTGGTAAATGGGTAAAAGAATCCGCGATTCTAGCCGTTTGCACAGTGAATGCTAGACAAAGCGGCCTGCCGTCGCGAGGAAGCGGCATGTTTGAACCTGTGCCCCTGGCCGGGCGAAAAGGTTGCGCCCCTGCTAAACCGGCCTATCGCGCTAAAGGGGAAGGCTGCTCTCCAAGGTTTGTTTTTGATGAGCACTGGGGTCTGCAACAGGCTGGCAAGGGGCTGGTTTACCGCTAGGCTACATATACATGCCGCCGTTGACGGCCAGCTCTTGCCCCGTGATATAGCTTGCGCCGGGCGATGCCAAAAACGCCACCGCATGGGCAATATCAGCCGGTTGCCCCAGCTTGCCCAAGGGGATTTGCGCTGCCAGCGCCTTTTGCTGCTCCTCGGGCAAAGCGGCGGTCATATCGGTGGCGATAAAGCCGGGCGCGACGCAGTTGACCGTAATGCCTCGGCTGCCCAGCTCACGCGCCAGAGCACGGCTCATGCCAGCGACACCGGCTTTGGCTGCGGCGTAATTGGCTTGGCCCGCATTGCCCATCCCACCCACCACGCTGGTCACGCTGATGATGCGGCCAAAGCGCTGCTTCATCATGGGGCGAATAGCCGCACGGCTGAGTCGGAATACGGCTTTCAGATTGGTGTCGAGGACGGCCTCCCAATCCTCATCTTTCATGCGCATGGCCAGGGTGTCGCGGGTGATGCCGGCGTTATTCACCAAGACGTGCAGGCCGCCTTCGGTTTTAACCAGTGCGTCAATCAGGGCATCTACGCCTGCTGCGTCGTTCACGTTCAGGCACACGCCGCGCCCGCCTTTGTCGGCCAAAGCGGTGCAGATGCTTTGCGCTCCGGCCTCAGAGGTGGCCGTGCCAATCACGCGATAGCCCTGCTGCGCCAACTCTTGTGCAATGGCTGCGCCAATGCCGCGTGTTGCGCCCGTAACCAAGGCAATTTGTGGGGTTGTTGTCATGCCAGTAGCTCCTTTACTTCAGACAGGGTGGCGGGGTCGTAGAGGGCAGCGCCCAGCAGTTCGGGGTCAATGCGCTTGGTCATGCCGGTGAGCACCTTGCCGGGGCCGCATTCAATCAGATGCGTGATGCCACGCGCTTTCATGGCTTGCACCGTTTCCACCCAGCGCACTGCACCAAAGGCTTGGCGATAGAGCGCGTCGCGGATGGCATCGGGCGCAGTTGCTACGGCCACGTCGATGTTGTTGATAACGGGAATGCTAGGCGTGGCCAATTCCACAGCAGCCAGCGCCTGTTTGAGCTTTTCAGCGGCAGGGCGCATCAAGCTGGAGTGAAATGGTGCAGATACCGGCAGCGGCAGCGCGCGTTTTGCGCCAGCGGCCTTCATCGCTGCACCAGCGGCTTCTACGGCGGCTTTGGAACCGGCAATCACCGTTTGCCCAGGGTCGTTGAAGTTGACGGCTTCTACCACCTCTGCCCCGCCCAGTTCGGCGGTGACTTGGGCGCAGACGGTTTTAACGGCCTCGGCATTCAAGCCCAGCACGGCGGCCATTGCGCCTGCGCCAACGGGCACGGCCTCTTGCATGGCGGCGGCGCGTAAACGCACCAGCGGGGCGGCTTGGCTCAAAGTGAGCACACCGGCAGCAACTAGGGCGGAATACTCGCCCAGCGAATGCCCCGCCACGGCAGCAGGCGTTGCGCCGCTTATCGTGCCTCCTTCCGCTTGCCAGACGCGCCATGCGGCCACGCCAGCCAAAAGCATGACGGGCTGGGTGTTGGTGGTGAGACCCAGCGCCTCTTTCGTGCCGCTGGCAATCAATGCACCCAAGTCTTCGCCCAGCGCGTCCGAGGCTTCTTGCACGGCTTGGCGCACAGCGGGGTGGTCGCCCCAGGCATCCAACATGCCCACCGACTGCGAGCCTTGGCCGGGGAATACAAAAGCAAAATTTTTCATTGGCTTGTCCTTTTTTGTAGCGTTTACACGTTTACATCCTGAGCAGCACCGCGCCCCAGGTGAAGCCGCCGCCTACGCCTTCGAGCAAAACCGTCTGGCCGGTTTGAATTTGGCCGCTGCGCACCCCGTGGTCTAGCGCCAAGGGGATGGAGGCCGCCGAGGTATTGCCGTGGTCTTGCACGGTGACGATGACTTTTTCCATCGGCAGCTTGAGCTTACGCGCCGTGCTTTGCATGATGCGGATATTGGCCTGGTGCGGAACCAGCCAGTCAATGTCGCTATCTTTGAGGCCGGCTTTATCCAGTACGGCACGCGCGGCTTTTTCCAGCACACCCACGGCCAGTTTGAAAACGGCTTGACCGTCCATCGTTAGCAGCGGCAGACCTTGCACCTGCCCGCCCGAAATATTCCCAGGTACGCACAAAATCCCGACATGGCTGCCGTCGGCGTGTAGAGCGCTGGCCAAAATGCCCGGCTCCTCGGAGGCTTCTAAAACGACTGCGCCCGCGCCATCGCCAAACAGCACGCAGGTGGTGCGATCATCAAAATTGAGCAGGTGGCTAAACACCTCAGCGCCCACCACCAAAGCGCGTTTGGCCGTGCCGGTGCCAATCATGGCGTTGGCCATCGTCAGCGCATAGACAAAGCCGCTGCACACCGCTTGCACATCGAACGCCGGGCAGCCATTCGTAATGCCCAGCTTGTGCTGCAAGATGCAGGCGGTGGAGGGGAAGACCATATCCGGCGTAGAGGTCGCCACGATGATGAGATCAATATCTTGAGGCGAGAGGCCAGCAGCCTCAATCGCGCGGCGGCTGGCTTGCAGGGCTAAATCGCTGCTGCTCGTGCCCTCATCGACAAAATGGCGGTAGTGGATACCGGTGCGCTCCACAATCCACTCGTCCGAGGTGTCGATGCCGCGTGCGGCCAACTGCTCGGCCAGCGCTTGATTGCTCACCCGGCGTTCAGGCAGATAACTGCCCGTGCCAATGATGCGTGCGTAAGAAAAATCAGAGGTCATATACAAACTCAAGCAACAGCCTCGGCAGAGGCCGCCAAGGAGGTGGTAGCAGCCGCTAACACGGGCGCGGCGGCACTAATGCGACCCTGCACCTTGTCCAGCAACTGATGGCGTGCGGCATCATACGCACGATTCAGGGCATGTTCAAAAGCCCAGGCATCCGCCGAGCCGTGGCTCTTGAACACCAAACCACGCAGCCCCAACAGCGCTGCGCCGTTGTAACGGCGGTGGTCCATGCGCTGCATCAGGGCTTTTAACACCGGGTAGGCCACCACGGCGGCCAGCTTGGTGAGCAGGTTGCGCTTGAACTCTTGCTTGAGGCCGCCGGTAATCATGGTGGCCACGCCTTCGCTGGCCTTGAGCGCCACATTGCCCACAAAGCCGTCGCAGACAACAATATCTACCGTGCCTTTGTAAATATCGTTGCCCTCTACATTGCCGTAAAAATTCAACGCCTTAGCCTGTCCGGCAGCGCGTAGCAGCTCGCCCGTGCGCTTAATCACCTCATTGCCCTTGATGGCCTCCTCACCAATATTGAGCAAGCCCACGCTAGGCTCGCCTGCATTGGGGTGCAAAGCCGTAACCAGCGCCGCGCCCATGACGGCAAATTGCAGCAAATGCTCGGGCTGGCAATCCACGTTGGCTCCCAAATCCAGCACCGTGGTGGCTCCACCCTTGGCGTGGGGGATTTGCGTGGCAATGGCGGGGCGGTCAATACCTTCTAGGGTTTTGAGCAGATAGCGGGCAATAGCCATCAGCGCCCCGGTATTGCCAGCAGAAACGGCTGCCTGCGCCGCGCCACTTTTGACCTGGGTAATGGCCACGCGCATGGAGGAGTCTTTTTTACGGCGCAAGGCGCTTTCTACCGCCTCATCCATGCCCACCACCTCAGAGGCGGCAACCACGCTAGAGCGCTCATGCGCTGGCCATTGCGCTAGGGCATCGGGCAAGCCCACTAACAGCAATCGCGCCTGTGGATGCGTGGCCAAAAAGCGCTGGCAAGCAGGCACAGTTACTGCGGGGCCGTGGTCGCCCCCCATGCAATCAACGGCCAATGTAATCATCATGATGGAATATGTAGGTGCTTCGGTAGCGGTAGGGGTTAGAGGGACATGCGGGCGGTTGCCGCCCAAGCCAGCGGCAATACAGCGGCGGTAAAACGTTCAAATATACCCCCCAGACAAACACAGGCATTAAAAAACCCGCTCTACGATGCGTAGCAGCGGGTGTTTGACGGCGTACTGCACCGCCAATGCAGCAGGTGCGGTCTGCGCTTTATGCTTGTGCTTTATTTTTGAGCACTTGGCGGCCACGGTACATGCCGCTGGGGCTGATGTGGTGGCGCAGATGGATTTCGCCGGTGGTAGGCTCTACGGCAGTGCCGGGCGTGCCCAGAGCATTGTGCGAGCGGTGCATACCGCGCTTGGAGGGGGATTTTTTGTTTTGCTGAACAGCCATGTCAGGCTCCTAGGTCTTAAAAGGGTTGGTGAAAACGCGAGCTGCCCGTAAGACGCAGGGGGTTTTGAAGGGTATTCGCGTAAAAAACGGCGGATTATAGCCCAAGCGCCCCATTGCCGCAAAGGCCAGTACGGTGCTTGGGGGGGTATAGCTGTGTTTTTTTACGGGATTTTTACCAAAATGTGCAGAAAGCCCCGTCATTCATGGCGGGGATGGATAGCACGGATGCCCAAGGCATCTTAAAACGCCAGTATATTCACTGACATCTATGC
>JAHAYB010000468.1 GCA_018384835.1 Comamonas sp. | reverse complement strand
CCGCCTCCACCGCATCCACGCATTTGAAGGGGGCTTGCAGGTTTTTGCTGCTGCGCTGCAACTGGGCGCGTTGAGCGGCAATGGCGGCGCTGGCCTGGGGGTCTGCCACATCGCGCTCGCGCAGCAGGGGCAGGGGGCGCTGGGCAGCAATGCTGCGGGCAAAGGCCATGGCCTCGTCCAGTAGGCTATCGTTAGAGGCGGCCAGGCGGTCAAACAGGCGCTGCTCGGGCAGGGCGAACAGGTCTTGGCTTTTGCGCACTTCGCCCGTCACAATCATTTGCAATGCTGCTGCCACGCCTAGGGCGCGTGGCAGGCGCTGGGTTCCGCCAGCGCCGGGCAGCAGACCCAGCTTCACTTCAGGCAGCGCCACGCTGCAATCAGGAGCGACGATGCGGTAATGGCAGCCCAGCGCCAACTCCAGCCCACCGCCCATGCTGACGCGGTGTACCGCCGCCACAATGGGCTTGGTAGATGCTTCTAGCGCAGCAATCACCTGCGGCAGGCGCGGCTCTTGCATAGAGGCGGGCTTGCCAAATTCGCGAATATCCGCCCCACCGGAAAACGCTCGTCCTTGGCCAGTCAGCACAATGGCTTGCACGGCATCATCGGCCAGCGCTTGCGCCAAGCCTTGCACAATGGCGTTGCGCACCGCCCAGCCCAAGCCA
The DNA here is from genome assembly GCA_018384835.1 of Comamonas sp. Taxonomy (GTDB): domain Bacteria; phylum Pseudomonadota; class Gammaproteobacteria; order Burkholderiales; family Burkholderiaceae_C; genus Comamonas. The sequence goes on along the minus strand of JAHAYB010000468.1, from coordinate 1,462 downwards.
TTAACGGGCGGGTTGTCCAAGGTGATAACGGCCACATCGCCGTGGGTGCTGTAATGCGCGGTCATGGATACATACTCCTGTTTTATCTGTTGCAATAGAGGCCGATTGTAGAAACAAGCCATCTGCCGCTTGCGGAACCTTTGCGCCACCCCGGCAATCCACCCAGCCTTAGCCTATCAACCACGCACAACGTCATCAATAAGCACCATGTCTTTCCCTATTCAAAAAACCGATGCGCAATGGCGCAGCCTGCTGACCGAGAAACAGGCCGAGCCTTGGGCGTTTCAAGTCACCCGCCAAGCCGCTACTGAGCGCCCCTTCACCGGCAAGTACGAGCAGCAATGGGGCGCTGGCCGTTACCACTGCATTTGCTGCCAAGCCCATTTATTTGATGCCGACACCAAGTTTGACGCAGGCTGCGGCTGGCCCAGCTTTTACCAAGCCCAGCCCGGCGCAATTACCGAAGTGGCTGACAATAGCCTGGGTATGCGCCGCGTAGAAACCCTGTGCAGCCAATGCGGTGCCCATTTGGGGCATGTTTTTCCAGACGGCCCAGCGCCTACGGGGCTGCGCTATTGCATGAACTCGGCAGCGCTGTCCTTTACTCCCTTCACCTCCCAGACCGACACACCATGAAGCTACTGGTTGATTTTTTCCCCATCATTTTGTTTTTTATTGCCTTCAAGCTCTGGGGCATCTACCCCGCTACGGCGGTGGCGATTGCCGCAACTGTGGTGCAGATTGCCTACCTGCGCTTTAAGACCGGCAAGGTCGAGCCTATGCAGTGGGCGAGCTTGGGCATCATCGTGGTCTTTGGTGGCGCAACCTTGCTGCTGCAAAACGAAAGCTTTATCAAATGGAAGCCCAGCGTGCTGTACTGGCTGATGGGCGCGGCTTTGGTATTTGGCCAGTTGGTGCTGCGCAAGAACTTTATTCAAAGCCTCATGGGCGCTCAACTGAAACTACCTGACCATGCTTGGCGCACCCTGAACTGGAGCTGGAGCGCGTTTTTTGCCGTCATGGGGGTGCTGAACCTGTGGATTGCCTACCGCTTTGATACGGACACCTGGGTCAACTTCAAAATGTTTGGCGGCCTGGGGCTAATGCTACTGTTTGTGCTAGGTCAAGCCATGTATATGAGCCGCTTTCTACAAGACAACACCCCCTCCACCCAGGAGCCACCCCAGTCATGAACACCACCCCTGCCCATACCACCCAAGGCGTAACCGCTGCCGCCTTGCAAGCCCAACTGCAAAGCCAGCTACAGCCCAGCCAATTAGAAGTGCTGGATGAAAGCTACCAACACGCAGGCCATGCCGGTGCCAACAGCACAGGTTTTGGCACGCACTTTCGGGTACGCATTGCCAGCCCACTTTTTGACGGCAAATCCAAAGTGCTACGCCACCGGCTTGTATATGATTGCCTCCGGCCATTTTTTGACCAAGGGCTACACGCTCTGGCG
>JAHAYB010000464.1 GCA_018384835.1 Comamonas sp. | reverse complement strand
AGCTTGCTGCGGTCCACGCGCACGCAAAAATCCCACAGGCTTTCAAACGCGCCCACCACATGGCCGCGTGGCCCTACGCCCTTGCCCTGGCGGGCGGCAATAATGGCCTCAATCGCCGCCTGCCCCGTGCCTTTGATAGCACCCAGGCCGTAGCGAATCACTTTGTCGGTGACTGGCTCAAAGCGGTACGCGCCCCGGTTGACATCCGGCGGTTCAAAGCGCAAGCCCATAGACAGGGCATCGTCATGCAGGGTTTTGAGCTTGTCGGTGTCGTCCATTTCCACCGTCATATTGCCGCAGAAGAATTCGGCGGTGAAATGCACCTTAATCCAGGCCGTGTGATAGGCCAGCAGGGAGTAAGCCGCCGCGTGGGATTTGTTAAACCCGTAGCCAGCGAACTTTTCCATCAGGTCAAACACCTCGTCGGCTTTTTCCTGGCTGATGCCTTTCTTTGCTGCCCCGTCGCGAAAGAGCAGGCGGTGCTCGGCCATTTCTTCAGGCTTTTTCTTGCCCATGGCGCGGCGCAGCAAGTCCGCACCGCCCAGGCTGTAACCGCCCAGCACCTGCGCGGTCTGCATCACCTGCTCTTGGTAAACCATGATGCCGTAGGTCTCGGCCAGCACCTGCTCTACCAGCGGGTGGGGGTATTCAATTTCTTCGCGCCCGTGTTTACGCGCCACAAACGACGGTATCAAGTCCATAGGCCCGGGGCGGTACAGGGCATTGAGGGCAATCAGGTCTTCCAGGCGGCTGGGCTTGGCATCGCGCAACATGCCTTGCATGCCTCGGCTTTCAAACTGGAAGACGGCCTCGGTCTTGCCCTCTTGGAAGAGTTTGTAGGTCGGCCAGTCGTCCAGCGGAATATCTTCAAAGCGAAAGTTTTCCTGCCCTTTGTGGCGCTTTTGAATCAGCTCCCGCGCAATTTCCAAAATGGTGAGTGTGGCCAGCCCCAAGAAGTCGAACTTCACCAGGCCGATTTGCTCCACGTCATCCTTATCGAACATGGAGACTGCTGATTCACTGCCCGGCTGCTGGTAGAGCGGGCAAAAATCCGTCAGCTTGCCCGGCGCAATCACCACACCACCGGCGTGCATACCGATGTTGCGCGTCATGCCCTCCAGCTTTTGCGCCATTTCAATCAGGTTTTTAACGTCTTCTTCCTGCTCGATGCGCTCGGCCAAAATTGGCTCGGCCTCAATAGCGTAGGTGTATTTGTCACCGGGCTTTTTCTCGGCAGGCGGGTAGCGCAGGGTGACGCTCAAGCCGGGCTTGTTGGGGATGAGCTTGGAGATGCCATCGCAAAAGCCATAGCCCATGTCCATCACCCGCCCTACGTCACGAATCACCGCCCGCGCCGCCATGGTGCCAAAGGTTGCAATCTGGCTGACGGCGTTTTTGCCGTATTTGTCCTTCACATAGTCAATCACCCGGTCGCGGTTGGCCTGGCAAAAGTCCACGTCAAAGTCGGGCATGGAGACGCGCTCTGGATTCAGAAAGCGCTCAAACAGCAGGTTGTAGTGGATGGGGTCAAGGTCGGTAATTTTGAGCACATAGGCCACCAACGAACCCGCCCCTGAGCCGCGCCCCGGCCCCACTGGGCAGCCGTTGTTTTTCGCCCAGTTGATGAAGTCCGCCACAATCAAAAAATAGCCGGGAAAGCCCATGCGCAAAATGATGTTCAGCTCAAACTCCAGGCGCTCCATATATTTCGGGCGCTGGGCATCACGCGCCGCCTGCTCGGGGTAGAGCTGGAGCAAGCGCTCTTCTAACCCTTTGAGGGATTCGGCGCGGAAGAACTCCTCCGGGGTCATGCCCTCAGGCGTGGGGAAATCGGGCAGGAAGTTTTTGCCCAAGGTCAGCGTTAGGTTGCAGCGCTGGGCAATCGCCACCGTATTGGCCAAGGCCGAAGGAATATCAGCAAACAACTGCTGCATCTGCGCTGCACTGTAAAAATACTGCTGGCGGGTAAAGCGCTTGGGGCGCTTGGTGTTGGCCAGTACTTCGCCCTCGGCAATGCAGACGCGGGCTTCGTGGGCATCAAAATCATCCGGGCGCAGAAACTGTATGGGGTGGGTTGCCACCACGGGCAGTTGCAGGCGGGCAGCCAGCGCCACGCTGCCTTGGACTAGCTCTTCATCCTCAGCGCGGCCTGCGCGTTGCAGCTCTAGGTAAAAGCGCTGGGGAAAATACTGCGCCAGCCGCTGTGCCCAGGCTTGCGCCCCGGCCTCATCACCGCGCAGCAGCGCTTGCCCCACAGGCCCAGCTTGTGCGCCAGACAGGGCAATCAAGCCCTCGCCCAGTTCTTGCAGCCACGCCCATTGCGCGGTGGCCTGCACCTGGGTTTTGCTGGTGTTGCCGACCCAGGAGCGCCCCAGAATTTCCGACAGGTTCAAATACCCCTGGTGGTTGCACACCAGCAGCAGCAAGCGGGTGGGCGGGTGGCCGTCCTCGCCCTGCATTAGCACTTCCGCGCCCAGCAGGGGCTTGACCCCTTTGCCGCGTGCGCTTTTGTAAAACTTCAGGCCGCCAAACAGATTATTCAAATCCGTAATCGCCAGGGCGGGCTGGCCATCGGCAGCGGCGGCTTTTAAAACATCGTCAATGCGGCAGGTGCCGTCAACAACGGAAAACTCGGTGTGCAAGCGCAGGTGTACAAACATAGGGGGCGATTGTAGGGACTAGCGGGGCGGCGCCTTTTGGCTCCAAGCCTTCCCTGATGTGTTCAAGAGGTGTCGGCAGGATGGCTACAGGGGGCTACAGGGGGGGCTACACCATCAGCGTCTCAAAGGCGACGATATTGCGGCTCTCACGGCTAAATTCCACGCCTACTAGGTGTACGGGGCCAGCAGCGCGGTATTTGTCGGCATAGGCTTTGTCTTGCAGTTGCTGCAAAGCCTTGCCTTCGGGCACCAGCTCTACCACCTTGAACTCAAACAGCCAAGTCTGGCCGTTGAATTGCACCGCCATATCAATGCGGCCTTGGTTGGTGCTGTCTTCCACCAACACCCGTAAGCGCAAGGCGGCAAAGTAACTGTAAAACACGCTGGCCCAATAGCCTTCGTACTGCGCAATCGGGTTGTTGCGATACCAATCATGCGGAATGCTGGCAAAAAAGGCGTGAAACACCGTGCGCAGGCCCTCCATATCGCCAGCCAGCAGTAGCTCGCCCAGGCGCTGGCGGTTGTGAAAAGCACTGCTGCCATCGGCCCCTAAGCCCTGTAGCAGGCTGGCGTTGAGGCTGGTTTGCACTTCCAGATTGGGGTAGCCCAGGGTGAATACATCCTCACCCAGTACCGAGGGGCGTACATGCTCAATGGTCAGGTAGCCGGTTTGAAATAGCAGCGCTTCGTTGGTGATGTTGTCCACATCAAAGCTAGAAATCAGCTCTGCCCCGGTGCGCAATGCCCCCAGTTGAGGGGTAAAAAAGCCCCGGCTGGCTAGCAGTCTGATGAGGAAGGTGGGCGTACCCGTCTCAAACCACCAGGGGCGAAACTGCCGGTTGCGAAACAGCAGCAGTAAATCAAAGGGGTTGTACACCGCCTCACCCAGCCAGTTGTAGCCGTTGTACCAGCGGCGGATTTCTTCTCTGTCCAAGCCCACCAGCTCCGGGGCAAATACGGTATCTACATCATGAGCGGTGTAGCCACAGATAGCGCTGTAGGCAGGGGCAATGGTGATGTTTTCCAGATTGTTCAGCCCTGAGAACAA
>JAHAYB010000438.1 GCA_018384835.1 Comamonas sp. | reverse complement strand
ATTGAAGCCACGCTGGAGCATTACGACATTGACAATATCTCCGGCCACTTCCACGACACCTACGGCCAGGCGCTGTCTAACACGCTGGCTGCGGTGTCTATGGGGGTGTGGAACTTCCAGTCTTCCGTAGCAGGGCTGGGCGGCTGCCCCTACGCCAAGGGCGCAACCGGCAACGTAGCGACTGAAGATGTAGTCTTTATGCTTAACGGCATGGGCATTGATACCGGCATTGCGCTGGATAAGCTGATTGATGCTGGCAAATTCATCAGCGACCATCTAGGGCGCGAAAGCGGTTCGCGTGTAGCGCGGGCGGTGTTGGCGAAGAGGGGATAAAACGCTGGTTTGGACTGCGCCCAATCAGAGCTCACATTCCTTTTTTCATTTGTGCTTTGCGGCGCTTGTAGTTTCCCCATAAGGCATCATTTCGGCGGGTGAGGGCGACCCAGCATGGCCACGCCTTGCAAGCTCAAATGTGGGAAATCCTGAACAGTGCGGTCAAGCCGGAGGGCCGCGTCAGGCCGGGGGATGTGCTAGAAGGGATTGGCCATAAGGTGAAACTGACCGATGAGGAGGTGGCGGTGTTTGAGCGTGACCGCTCATTGGCTCGTGCAGTGAGATAAGGTACTTTCTCTTCAGAGCTGAAGGGCTAGCCGCCGTGGGACTGGTGGCGCTCCACCGCCCAGGCATCAGCACAGCGGGGCGGCGCTTGCGTTTGCCCCCCGGCGACCAAGTTGCTGAGGGTGATGAGCTGTTACGCTTGCAGCTTGCCGAGTAAACCCGAAGTTCTATCCCCCTGAAAGCGCTGACGGGCTTGGTCTTGATGTTCCAAGCCCGTCTTTTTTTGCCTATGGCCTCTATTGCTGCTGCCGCCCCCGCTACCCCTACTACCCCTATCGCCCCCTGTGGCATCAAGGGGCGGGTGCTGTTGGCAATGGCTTGGCTGTGGCTATGCACCCCCGGCCTGTGGATGTGGCCTGGTGGCCGCGCCCTGCTGGAAGGGCTATTCAGCGCTGCTTTGCTGTCGTTTTGCCTGCTGTGG
>JAHAYB010000437.1 GCA_018384835.1 Comamonas sp. | reverse complement strand
ACGCCATGCACACAGCCGCACCGGCATCGCACTCAGGAACACGGCAAGAAAAGGAATGTGCCAAACACCGCTGGAAAAAATTCCGATCTTTTTCATAAATGGAAGCAGTTACCGCCTATTTTTATTGGGTTTCAGACCATTTATCTCATGAAATCTATAGATCGACAGCGGAAAAAGCTCTTTTTTTAAGAGCAATTGTCTCAATCAAGGAATGACAAATTCAAGTCCACGCGCAACATACATCATGTTTTGTTGATTAATTTACTTACATCTTCAAGCCATAATGAATCAGGACCTCATTCAAGAGAACAATTCCAGGCACGCTTGAACACTCTTGAAACGCAAATGATCAGAAGGCAAAAACAAATTCTCAGCTGACATGAATTTCTCACGATACATCTGTGGCATTAAAAAACCGTTTTTACTCAAAGCTGTCAAATTTTCTATCACAGCAGGCCAATCATATAGCACTGGCCCAGGCAAAATAGCAGCCAAATCAAATATAAAACCACGCTCTTGCGTGGCATAATTTATCAAATCCGGCATAAAGCCAATCACTGGTTTTTTAAGTAATAAATAATCAATCCAAATGCTTGAATAATCCACAATCAACGCACTTGCCGCACGCAAAACCACCGCAGGCTCTATATAAACAGTTGGTGAAACATCCAATACCCACTGCCCATCACAAACTTGAGCCAACGCCTTTTTATCGTAAGGATGAGGGCGAATCCCCAACACCAAATTATGGTGCCGTAAAAAATCCTTAACATCCTTCAAAATTTCTGGAGTAAGGCTTCCTAACACTGAAGCTGCTGCCTCTCTAAATGTTGGCGCGTACAGCACCATACGCCGTCCATCCAGTATCGTGTCCAAACGCTGCGTATCTAACTGCAAATTCCTTGTAAACACATAGTTCGGACTTAAATAATCAAAACGTGGTAAGCCAGTGATATGAATCCTGTCTAAATTCACTCCAAATGCCAATGCATTCGTCAATCGATCTGTTGCTGAACTGGCCACCATGGCATCATAGACACGGCTATTCACACGCATCAAACGACGACGCTTCCATGCTTTATAGCTCCAGGATTTTTCAGCAGGCATCAGATACTCAATACGTTTGATCGCCACACCATGCCACAGGTTAATAACTTTACGCCCTTTTTTTCTTCTTCTTAGAAATCCGTCTCTACCAGAATGTCCTAAAAAAACAACTCCTGCCGTATGAACATCTCGTAAAGCAGACAAAGAGAATTTCGTATAAACCCGAATCCCCAATTGACGCCAATTCAGGCACTCCTCATCCAGAGATCCATCTTTATAAACTACTAAATTTCTAACACCACGATCCAAAAGGGCATCAGCCAACGCTCGGGTATTTCCAGAAAAGGGTGATGTGTTTTTAATAACAAAAGCAATTTTTTTTTCATCTACAACATCAAAATATTCAAAAATATAAATCAAAAAAATATTAAATATTTTAAAAAGATACGACAACATTCATTCTATTCCATTATTTTTTACCTAATGAATCGTCCACCGCATCAGAATTTTCTATAGATTCTTTAACACCTGCTTCATCCTTATTTTCTGTTTTCATCTGCCCAAGCCAGGGAAGCATAGATTTAAAAGAATCAGTTACAGCCTGCGCATCTTCATCAGTATTCATTACGTAAGGAGTAATTAACACAACCAGCTCTGTTTTGGCTTTATTCTGTTTTTGAACACCAAACAATCCGCCCAGCACAGGTATATCTTTCAAAACCGGAATACCCGCATCTCCATAGCCATTATTACTAGAAATCAACCCCCCCAACAAAACAGTAGAACCACTTTGCAAAGTCATCTTTGTTTCAAGTTTACGTGTTGAAATTGTTGGTGAATTATTTACCCCAGTCACCGTAGTCTGTGCAGCACTAACCTCCTGGGCTACTTCCAGATCTACGCGATTTCCGGAATGAATGACAGGCTTTACTTTTAGAATAACCCCAGTATTTCGGTACTGTACCGTCTGCAAAATACCGACATTCTCAGAATTAGAAGAATTAATCGAGGACTGTTGACTTGTAATCAATGGCACCTCCTGTCCAACTTGAATAGTCGCCGTCTCACCATTGCGGGCCATGATCCGAGGGCTGGAGAGAATATTTGCGCGATTGCTTGATGCCAGAGCATTAAGCACCATTCGGACATCCCCACCAGCAACCAAACGTTGCACCGTCAAGCCACCAGAGCCAATGCTCAAGCCCCCCAATGTCCCACCAACCACGCCAGAGCCACTAGAGCTAACATTTTTGAGTAACCACTCAATCCCAAACTGATTGTCATCCGACAAAGTAAGTTCTGCCACCGTCACTTCCACCAGAGCAGCTTTTGGCGGCTTATCCAAAGAGCGCAAAATATTCATCATTTGCGAATATTCTGCAGAATTAGTACGGAAAATAAGCGTATTGCTCGTGGCATCCACCACCACCTTCCCCGAAGCAGTCATGCTTGCTGGATTGGCACTGTTCTGCCCTTCTTTCCCTGCAGCCGTCGTGGCCGCAGAAGTTGCCCGTCCGCCACCATCAAAAAGCTGATCCAAAGTTTTCGCCAATTCAGCAGCTGACAAATTCTGAGCCGTATACATAAACAAGCCGCTGCCTGAAGTTCTTTCGCTAGGCTGATCTAGCTTCTCTGCCCACTGAGCAATATGGGACAGATACTCCTCATTTTGAGCAAACACCAGCACCGCATTCTGCCCAGGCAAAGGCAGCAACATAATCGGATAGCGAATCCCGCCGCTGGCTGGAACATAGTTCGCTGGGGGCACTGCATACCCCTCTGCCGCCAAAATCTCATTCAACCGTTTGGCCAACTCCTCTGCAGCCCAAAAAGTCGGCGTCAGGCGCAAACTACCGCGCCCGGCCATGGAGGGCTGATCCAGCACCCCAATTGCCTGCATAGCGGCGGACACCGTCTCGCTCAACCCCGACAACAAAACCGCATTGCGTGCCGAATCCTCCTGAATCACCAAGCGATCCTTGAACATATTCTTCAGCCAGCCAGCCACCTCCGTATGGCGCACCGCCCCCAGCTCCACAATTTGAAAGATCGGGCGCAAACTCGGCGGCGTCTCGGGCAAAGCAGCCCCCCGGCGAATCTCGGGCAAATACCCCACATCCATGGCATCCGGAATCACGCGCACCAGCGTCCCCAGCTCCACCACTGCCACCCCATAGCTTTTGAGCAACAACGCAATCGCATCGCGCACCTGCTCGCGCGACTGCGCAACGGGGGTACGAAACGTTACCAAATCACGCCGCTGCGCCACCTTATCGTCCATGCTCACCACCCGGCCAAGCATCTCGCCGTACACCACCCCAATCAAAGTTGGCAAAGGCACCTGCTCAAAATTGATATCAATCTTGGGCTTATTTCTCTCTTTAGGCGCTACCTGCACCTGTGCCGAATCACGCAGCCCGCCGCCTGCCCGCAGCGGCGGTGGTGCTGGCATACGCTCCATTCCTAACGGCGGCTGCTCCTGCGGCCCAGCCTTCGGCGCCAAATCACCACCCTCACCGACCTGCCCTTGCGCAGTATTTAAAGGGGCTGGCAACAACAATTTTGACGGCGCACACCCGGTCACCATCACCAAAACCATAGCAAGACCGGCCCACTGCCCACCACGCACACCACGCACACCAAAACGCTGCGACATCTGAAAAATTCCTACTTCACTTGAAACCACA
>JAHAYB010000050.1 GCA_018384835.1 Comamonas sp. | reverse complement strand
TGCAAGCAGCCCCCCCCTCCGACCCAAGCCCCCCCACCCCCATCCGTTATGCCCCCGTGCCTGTGCTAGCGCTGCAACAGCAGCAAGTGCTGTTAGCCTGCCTGCAATACTTGGAAGTAGCGCATCAAGGCCGCATGAACACCACAGAGCTAGCCCAGCGCTTGGAGCAGTGGCGCAGCCAGCTAGACAGCCAACTGCAACAGCACTGGGCACAATGGCAAACCAAGCTCAGCACTACGCCCCCCCTGACTCCAGCACAGCAGCAGGCCGAGCCACTGGCCGCCGCGCTAGAGCAGTTACTACACCAGCAATTGAGCAGCAGCTTTTCTTTGGCTTCATAAAAATGGGCTATTCAGCACATGCCCAACATGGCTAAGTCCTTAAATTTTCCGCAAACGCGCTAAAGCATTTTCTAGGGTGCTATCTTTTTTGGCAAAACAGAAGCGGATAATTTTTTGGTCAAATCCGTCGGCGTAAAAAGCAGAGAGTGGAATAGCGGCCACGCCAATCTCTTCAATCAACCAACGGCAAAAATCAGCCTCGCTCAAGTCCGTGACGGCTGAAATATCAACACACTGAAAATAAGTACCCTGGGTGACTAAAGGCCGCAGTCGGGTAGATTTTAGCCCTTGTAAAAATAGATTGCGCTTTTTCTCATAAAACGCCGCCAAACCCAGGTGGTGCTGTGGCTCCTGCATATAGTCTGCCAAACCTTTTTGCATCGGTGTATTAACAGAAAATACATTGAATTGATGGACTTTTCTAAACTCTGCCATCCATGGGGCGGGGGCTGCAACAGTGCCTACTTTCCAGCCTGTGACATGGTAGGTTTTACCAAAGCTAGAAATAATAAAAGCCCGCTTTGCCAGCTCAGGATAACACGCCACACTTTGGTGCGATTGCGGTGCATACACCATGTGTTCATACACCTCGTCGCTAAGTAGCAGTATATTCGTTGGCTTTAATATATCCGCCAATTGCTGCATTTCTTCTGCCGTCCACACCGTCGCCGTTGGGTTATGTGGGGTGTTGATAATCAGCAATCGGGTTTTAGGGGTAATTGCCGCTGCTATTTTGGCAAAATCAGGCCGAAAACTACCCGGTTGTAAAGGCACACGTACCGCAGTAGCGCCTGCCAGCTCTATATTAGGCACGTAGCTGTCATAGCAAGGGGCTAAAACAATGACCTCATCACCGGGATGGACGCAGCACAGTATTGCCGTCAATATCCCTTGGGTAGCACCGGCGGTAATGGTGATTTCTGTCTCTGGATGGTAGTGCGCGTGGTAAATATGCGCTATTTTTTCAGCAACTGCTTGGCGCAAAACAGGCAGCCCCGCCATCGGTGCATATTGGTTATGCCCTTGCTGCATGGCTTGATGGACGGCAGATAGTAATGCAGGGTCACAATCAAAATCTGGAAAACCCTGCCCCAAGTTGACGGCCTGGTGCTCTAAGGCCAAGGCAGACATCACAGAAAAAATCGTCGTCCCTACATGGGGTAAACGGCTGTTAATAGCCATTGTTGGTGATTGTGGTGATTGTGGTGATTGGTATGAATCTTGCATTTTATTAACTCCACGAATACGTCAAAACATTACAGCCATTAAAAATATTACAAACTATAGTCTGTAGCATCGCCATTCATTACTTTTTTAATCAAATCTTTGCTTAGTCTATCGCTTAATGTTTCGGCAAATTTATACACAAAATTTCTGAGATAAACCCCTTTTTTGAACGCAACCCTGGCAACGCTTTGACCAAATAAATGGCCTAATGGCCGTACTGCCAAGTCTTTGATACTTTCATCGCGCACAGCCATTTCGGCGATAATTCCAATCCCTAACCCCAAGCGCACATAGGTTTTAATGACATCTGAATCAATCGCCTCTAAGACAATGTGTGGCTTGATTTTTCTGTAGGCAAATGCTGCATCTAATTTACTGCGCCCCGTAAATGATGGGTGATAGGTAATCAGCGGTTCGTTAATTAAATCATCTAGGCCAATTCTTTCTTTATTTGCCAAGGGATGCCCCAGAGGAACCACCAGCATATGCTGCCATTCGTAGCAGGGCAGGGATACCAAATCTGGGTAATCTGCCAATGATTCGGTCGCCACCCCAATTTCTGCCTGCTCTTCCAGCAGCATACGGGCAATTTCTTGGGGGGTGGCTTGGTGCAGGCTAATATGTACTTTAGGGTAAGTGCTGCGCAGTTTTGCCACAGAATGCGGCAATACATAACGTGCTTGGGTATGGGTAGTGGCAATACTCAAGGTTCCACTATCTTGGGCACTGAATTGCTCCCCAATACGTTTGAGGTTATTGACCTCACGCAAAATAATAGCCACACTTTCTAAAACATGCTGCCCTGGCTCTGTCACCCTTTTCAGGCGCTTGCCGTGGCGAGAAAAAATCTCAATACCCAGCTCTTCCTCTAGCTCAATAATTGCCTTCGATACCCCTGGCTGCGAGGTGTGCAGAGCCTTTGCCGCCTCGGTTAAATTCAAATTTCGGCGCACAGCCTCTTGCACAAATCTAAATTGATGCAAATTCATAAATACCACCCCTTCGTTATCTTCTTAAAACCAACCATGTAAATGCCATTAAAGAGATGGCCGTATATAATATACTAGGTGCAGCCGCACTCCATAAAGGCGGCCAATTTTGCAATCGCCCTGCATAGCTAAACACATTATTCAACAAGAAGAAGCTAATGCCTGCCATCACACCAATAAATACATAAAGTGTAATCCCTCCAGAACGGAAGTGCAAATAGGCAAATGGCAACGCCAAAACCACCATAACCAAGCAACTGATAGGGTAGAATATTTTACGCCAAAACTCTATATCATACCTTTGGGCAGTTTGGTCATTGGCTTTTAAGTGCTGAGAAAACTTCCACAAATCCACCATAGACATATGGCTGGGCTTATAAGCTGCTGCCAAAACCATATCACCGGATAGGCTGGTAGGCCAATCCATTTTATCAAAGGTGGCCGCTGTAATTTGCACTGGATTTTGGGCTGTTTGGTTGATTTTGGCATCATCGATATAATCAAATTTTTTATACTCCCCATGCTCTAGCTGCCAAATACCAGTACGGTTTAATGCTTGGCCTTGCTGTGCATACCACTGCTGTATCAACTGGCCTTTCTCATTCATTTCAAAAATACGAATTTGCTGTAAATGGCCAGAGGCATTCACCGCCCTGACATTGACAATTTTCATGTGAACGCCATCGGCCTCTTTCATCCATGCACCTGTATTGCCGACAGACTGGCTACGCCCCAAGTATTGAGATTGTATTTCTAAGGCTGCCCGCTCTGTGGCCGGTACGATATAGTCTCCGAGTACGGCTGTAAAAGCCACAAATCCCAAGCCCAATGCCAGCATATTTTGTAATGCCAGGCGAGGAGTTAATCCACTAGAGCGCATAATAGTAAATTCTGAGTTTTGCGCAAATTTGGCCATCACAAAAATCGTCCCAATCAATACGGTGATGGGGAGCAATTCATATAAATGACCCGGTAGTTCAAAAAATACAATTAAAAAGGCAAACTGCAAGCTGTAACCAGGAGATTTTCCAATATTTCTAATTTGATCTAAAAAGTCAAAAAAGAAAAACAAGGCCAAAAAGCCCAATGTAACAACAGCAACAGAAATAAGAACCTGTCGATAAATCAAGCGTCTTAATGTTTTCATTTTTAGTTTTAGTATTAGTTTTAAATCACCGCCAGCGCCACTGATAATGCCTTGCCCCTACGCCCAGTATTGATAGCAGCATTACCGAGCCATGCAACCCCCATACAAATACCCATAAACTGGTTTTACCAGATGCAACCCAGCTTTGTCCCACACTCACCAGGTTGTAATACACCACAAATGCCAGCAATGCCAGCATAACACTCAAACTCTGGCCTGTACGAGGGTTGGCCTTGGTTAAGGCCAAGGCCAATATAATTAAATTCAACCCTAGCAAGGGCTGGCTAATGCGCCAACCCAGCTCTGCCGCCTCCTGCCCAGAGCGTGCCTGCTGCTGCCATAGCTGGGGGCTGGAATAAGCTCTAACACCCAATACAGCCTCTACTGGGTCTTTAGTACGCACTAGAATTTGGTATTGCTCGAAATCGGTGATTTTTAATTCCCCCTGTTTTTCAGGGCTATCGTACTGCTCTTGTACACGCTGGCCGTGGTTGAGTACCGCAAATTGGTAGGATTTTTCATATTCCAAACGGGCAGATTGTGCGTAGGTAATGGTTTGCGCATCCTCTGTTCTTTCTAAAATAAATATATTATTGACCACTGCATCTTGGTTGCTTGGATTTGTTGCTTGGGCTGCATGGACAGCATCAGAGGGTTTATTTTTTTCAATAAAAATAACCCGTTGACCATCGGACGATTCTTGAAACTCCCCTGGGGCAATACGGTCAAGGTCGCTGCGCTGCTCAAATTGCGAACGCAGTTGCAGCACTTGTTGATTGCTCCAAGGCCACACCAGCAAGGCCAGCGCCGCTACCACGGCCACCACCGGCCAGCCAAAGCGCAACATAGGGCGCAGTTGCTGGATAAAGCCCTGGCCGCTGTTGAGCCAAATCACCATTTCGCTGTCGCGGTACATGCGCGAGAGCGTGGCCACCAAGGCCACAAACAGGCTCAGGGTCAAAATGGTGGAAAGATGCCCCAGCACCGTCAGCCCCATAATCAGCAGCACATCAGAGGGGCTGACCACGCCCTTAGAGGCTTGCCCCAAGGTGCGAATTAGCATCATGGTCATCACCACCGTGACCAGTACCACCAAGGTCGCCCCAAAGTTGCGCCCTAGCTCTTTGCGTATGGATGAATCGAATAACATTGGCGTGAAAGGAAAACCCCGATTATGAACTTTGAACTCAAGACGATGACCCTAGCGGCCGCTGCTAAAGCAAGCTGCGACCTGTTACTGCTCCCCGTAGCGCAATCCCAGTTGCCAGAGCTAGCGAAAGGCCAAGATGCCTTATCCACCCTCTGCACCCAGGCGCTAGAGCGCGAGGACTTCAGCGCCGAAACCGGCCAGCATCTGCACCTCTACCAAGCCGCGGCCACCGCAGCGCGGCGCGTATTGCTGTTAGGCGTTGGCCAAGGCAGCGCCCAGCAGCTACAAAACGCATTGTCCGCTGCCGCCCCCTTCTTGCAGGCCAAAGGGGTCAAACATGCCGTTCTTTGCCTGCCCCAGCCGCTGGCAGCGCACAGTGGCGCAGCGCTTCAAGCGCTGGCGCAGGCCACTTACCAATACACCCTGACCAAGCCCCAAGCCAAACCCTGGGCGCTGCAAACAATCACACTGGGCGTGCCCGACAAAAAAGCCGCCGAGGCCGATTTCACCCTGGGTCAAGCCATTGCTGCTGGCCAAAGCCTAGCCAAAGAATGGGGCAACCGCCCCGCCAACTACGCCACCCCCACAGCCCTAGCACAAGCAGCGCAGACCCTGGCTAGCGCCAGCAAAAATATGCAGTGCAAGGTACACGAGCCTAAAGACGTGGCCAAACTAGGCATGGGTGCATTCTTGGCTGTTGCGCAAGGCTCCAAAGAGCCGCTGCGCTTTATCGAGCTGCACTACCAAGGCGCAGCCAAAACCCAAGCGCCGGTGGTGCTGGTGGGCAAAGGCATCACCTTTGATACTGGCGGCATCTGCCTCAAACCCGCCGCCGCTATGGACGAAATGAAGTTTGACATGTGCGGCGCGGCCAGCGTGTTGGGGGTCTTTCAGGCACTGGCACAGTTGCAGCCACGCATCAACGTTGTTGGGCTGATTGCCGCTTGCGAGAACATGCCCGATGCTGCTGCCGTCAAGCCCGGCGATGTTGTCACCAGCATGAGCGGGCAAACGATTGAAATCCTCAACACCGATGCCGAAGGCCGCCTGGTGCTGTGCGATGCCCTGACCTACGCCCAGCGCTTTAACCCCTCAGCGCTGATTGATATTGCCACCTTAACCGGCGCTTGCGTGATTGCCTTGGGCGGGGTGCGCAGCGGCATGTACGCTAACCAAGACGGCCTAGCGCAAGCACTGCTACACGCGGGCGAGCAAGCCCAAGACCTGTGCTGGCGTATGCCCCTGGATGCCGACTATGGCGAAGGCTTGAAAAGCAATTTTGCCGATATGGGCAACGTTGCTGGCCGGGCGGCTGGCTCGGTAACGGCGGCCAAATTTTTACAGCGCTTTGTAGAGAAAGACACCGCCTGGGCACATTTGGACATTGCAGGCACAGCGTGGAAAGAAGGCAAGGCCAAGGGCGCAACCGGTCGCCCCGTTGCCCTGCTGGTGCATTACCTGACGGCTCAAGCTGCCGCTGCAACCTCGGCAAGCTCTACAGGCTCTACAGCTTCTGCAAAGCCCGCCGCCAAACCTGCAACAAAAGCCACGAAACCTAGTGCTAAATCAAGCGCTAAATCCAGTGCTAAAAAAACCACGGCAACCCCCCCCGCCCCCCCCCCCGCCCGGCACGCCCCGGCGAAAAA
>JAHAYB010000375.1 GCA_018384835.1 Comamonas sp. | reverse complement strand
GTCTTGCAGTGGGGCGGGCTTCTCTTGGCAAGCTTCCCAAGACTTAGCGAACAGCCTCAACCGGGATACGCGGGATGCTTTTAGCTCTGGCCTCGCTGCGTCGCCTCTCCATCTCTTCGGCGGGGATGCCAGTCAGGGGCTGCACCGCCTTATCAATTCCTCTGAACAGCTCTCGTCGCTGAGTTTCGACGTTAGTGCGCTTAGTGCCACTCAAGCTGTGCATTCCATCCGTGGGCAGGATATCAACCTCTTTGAAGCCGGGGCAGGGCACATCACTATAGGCGTTGCCGCATCGGTAGATGGTCTGAGCTTGGCTTGCCCCGACCAGGCACAAAGCAACCAAAGCAGTCATCAGTTTTTTCATAAGCCCTCTGATTTTGGTGATCAAGATGAGTGATATTTTCCCATCTCTTGAAATCCACTCCCCCCCATCTGCTAGGGGTGTAAGTTGGCGGCTACGGCCTCAAGCTGCGCAAGCAGCTTCCTCCCGTGCTGTAACACGGGAGGAAAGTTCTTCCCCCATCGCACAAAAACAAAAAAATACAGCTCTCCAAACAAAAAACCAAGTTGCAAAAATTGACTGGCTGAATGCTACCTTTGACGCTCCAGCCATAACTGTTCACGAGCTGCTGTCTTCTGTTGATGAACTGCTTAACAGACCAATCAGCGCAGAGCAAGACGGCGGCCTGTTTGGCTTCACTGACCGCTATCGCATAAAAGTCCGCCTTAACGATGGCGCAAAAGTTGAAATCGGCTCCATCGCTTTGGGCGGCGAAAGCCAAAAAGGCCGCTGGCTGCTCCAACTCAATGGCAAAGGCTGCGGCCTGGTCAACGACTGGCCAAGCCTGCAAGAACTCCTGGAAGGTTTGGGCGCGGCCATCTCCCGCGTTGATCTGGCAGTTGACTTCTTGCAAGGCGAGTACAGCGTGGACGACTGCATGACCCTCTACCACGAGGGCGCATTTATCAACCGTGGGCGAAACCCTGAATTAGATACGCAGGGCGCTTGGCACGAAGATGGAAAGAAAGGGCGAACTGTGTACGTCGGCAAGCTAAAAAATGGAAAGACGCTGTGCGTCTATGAAAAAGGGCGGCAGCTCAACATGCCAGAAAGCAACTGGACGCGCTACGAGGTGCGCCTAGGCAATCGGGACAGGGTCATACCCCTAGATGTGCTCACAAACCCTGACAAGTACTTTGCAGGCGCATACCCGGCCTTGACCCACATGCTGGAAGCGGCAGCCGAGGAAATCCCTACCTTGAAGGCCGAGGTGAAAGGCTCCTTGGCTCATGGCCTGTACCACCTGCAACGCTGTTATGGCAAATACATGCACCAAGCCATAGAGATAACGGGCTGCACAGCCGCTGACCTGGTCGAAGAAGTTCGAGTTATTGGACTACCCAAAAAAGTTGAACCTGCCGGCGCAGTTGTCGGCCTCGATTGGTCCGAGTTACAGACCCACTTAAAGAGGATTAGAGAGCAATGACAGAAGCACAGAAACCCCAGCAACTGCGCCCCATGCAGGTCTATGTGATAGGCCGCATTGATGCCACCCGACTTCATGAGAAGCAGCGTTATTCAAGGGTGATCTGTCCCGCATCTGACCTATACAGCCGCCCCCAGGTGGTCGAAATCCGCTCCCGCGCCTCTGTGGGTGCTAAAGGTGATGAGATCAAGGCACTTTGCACCCTGGGCGGTTTTACCCGTAAGCCCTTCCGCTACACCGACAAGGAAACGGGGGAAGTGCTCCAGGTCACACCCGTTGATATGACGCTGGATTTAGTGGAGTAGGCCACTAGACACCCAGCCCCGCCCCGGCAGGGGGCGGGGTAGGGTGAGGTTGCGGGGGGGGGGGGGGGGGGGGGGTGGAATTTGGCCGGTTTTTTGGCCCAAATAAAGGGGCAAGTAT
>JAHAYB010000043.1 GCA_018384835.1 Comamonas sp. | reverse complement strand
ACACAACCGCAGCGCCGACCCCCATGGCCAGCCCATCGACAGCTTGCAGCGCCACGCCCTTGCGCTGCTGGCCAACCACGAACAAAGCCTGCAACACCGCCAAAACAGCCAATCGGCCATGACGGAGCTGCAAAGCAGCCTCAAAGGGCTGCGCCAACTCATCCAAGACTGCCACGTCTGGGCCGACACCTTGATGCTGCACGGCGGCCTAGACATGGCCGAGCAAACCTACGAATGGCACGCAGAAATCAGCGACCTCGTGCGCTATATGCTCGATGCCACTGACGACATTGGCACCATCCACCGCCAGCTCCAACACCACCAACAAGAGCAGCAGCGCAGCTTGCAGCAGCACAGCGGCCACCTGCGGGCTTTGCAGCACAGCTTGCTGTACGCCAAGCAGCGCCCCTTCTCCAGCATTGCCCAGCGCCTGCAAGAATGCCTAGAGCTAGCCGCGCAAGACTGTGGCAAAGCCGCGCAACTGCACATCAGCGGCGGACAACTGCGCCTGCATAAAACCACCCTGCAAGCCCTGGTCAATGCTTTAGAGCACCTGCTGCGCAATAGCCTGGCCCACGGCATTGAGCCAAGCCGCCAGCGCCTAGCGATTGGCAAGCCCGAACAAGGCCAGATACAGCTACGCCTGAGCCAGCAAGGCAGCGAGCAAACCATCATCGTGCAAGACGACGGCGCGGGCCTGAACCTAGCGGCCATTGGCCAACGCGCCCGCGCCCAAGGAATGTGGCACAGCGAACGCCCCCCCAACGCCCAAGAGGCCGCAGCCTTGGTGCTGCAACCGGGTCTATCCACCGCCGCAGCGCTCACCGCCGTTGCCGGGCGCGGCATTGGGCTGGATGCCGTGCAGGCACAAATCCAAGCGCTCGGTGGCCGGCTGCGGTTACAAAGCAAAAGCGGCACAGGCTGCCGCTTTACCATCACCTTGCCCGCCCCGCCCCAGGTGGAGCAAATCATCGCCCTGCGTGCGGGCAACTGGCGCGTAGGCATTCCCGCCCACTACGTGCAAGGCCAGCGCAGCATTGCCCATGACGTACTCACCAGCGCGTTGGAGCAAGGCATTTTGCGGGTTGATGCCGGCGGCCCGCTGCCCCTGTACTGGGCGGGCGCACTGTGGCAACAATCGCAGCATAGCCAAGAACGCGCTATTGAAGGCCAAAGCAACCTACTGCTATTGCGCAGCCCCACCCAGCGCTGGGGCATCGTGGTCGATGAAGTGCTCTCCACCCAAGAAGTGGTGCTACAAGCGCCCGGCGGCCTACAAACGCCCATTGCGGGATTGCTGGGCACCGCCATCCAGCCCACAGGCCAAGTGCTGCAAGTCTATGACCCCGAGGCCGTTATCGCCGCCCACGAGCAGCGCCTGCGCAAGGGCGAGCCTTTCCAATTCCAGCCCAACGCTGCCACCGCCGCAGGCCAAGGCCAAGGCCAAGCCGCCGACGGTGCCGATGAATCGAGCGCCGCGCCGCGCCCCCTCATCATGCTGGTGGACGACTCCATCAGCGTGCGCCGCCTGGCCCAGCACCTGCTAGCCAGCCACGGCTGGCGCGTAGTTACCGCTGCCAACGGCTTGGAAGCCCTGGGCTTGCTAGAAACGGGCTTACTCCCCGTCCTGCTCCTGGTGGATATTGAAATGCCCGACATGAACGGCCTAGAGCTACTGCGCCGCCTGCGCGAGCATCCGCTGTGGCAAGGGCTGCCGGTGGTCATGCTCACCGCCCACGAAGCTGGGCCGGTCAGCCAAAAAGCCCTAGACAGCGGCGCACAAGCCTATCTGACCAAGCCCTACTCGCCCCCGCAGCTACTGGCACAAGTGGCCCGCTATGCAGCGCTAGCGCCCCAAGCGCCCGAAGCACCAGAGCCGGTAGAAGCGCCAGCAAAGAGGCAGAAGTAGTAGAAGTGGCAGAAGTGCCACCTGTAGAGCCACCTCAGCCTAGTGCGTAGGCAGAGTAGGCCCACGTGCGGCAAGAGTCTCTGCGCTTTTAGAGCGTGCTGACAAGCCTCAGCGCGAGGGGCAGGTGCGGCCTCGGGCGCTCTGCGGGCAATTTGGCCTTCAGTTAGTATCGCGCCTTGCTTGTTGGCTGGTGCGCCCTCCTTCACCCAGGGGCTGCAT
>JAHAYB010000361.1 GCA_018384835.1 Comamonas sp. | reverse complement strand
GGTAGCCATACCCGACTTGGACGCAGACCCCGAAGCCTTCACCGTCGCCCAATTCTTTGCCGACAACATCAGCAGTGGCAAACGCATTGAAGACGGCCTGCGCAACTGGGCTAACCTCATCAAGCAGCAGATACAAACCCAGCGCAACAACCAAAGCCAAAGCGGCATGTTTGGCGCAAAGCCCACCTTGAGCCGTGGGCAAATCTTTGACAGGCTCAACCCCAGCGGCAACCCCGACGGCAACAGCACAGCAGCGTTTACGCAGAACCACGCAGCGCCAAGCACTGAACCAGCGCAAGCACCAAACTTCAGCCACCCCCTTGATGCACAATCGCAGCAGCAAGAAGGAGAGCAGTATGAGCAACGAAAAGAATACCCCTCAGGAATCCCAGCAGGACTGCCTGCCCAGCGCAACGCCGAAACCGCCAAACTCGAACGAGAAATCAACCGAGAACTGCGTCGAATCGGCCAGCCCGACGGATTCCAAGCCGCCATCGTCGAAGAGACTCAACTCAGCGACGCACTTAGTCGCGCCCTGGGAGCGTTTCGGCGAGCCACTGGTACACGGGTCGCTGTCTTCCGAAACCTGACCCCAGAAGTCTTTAACTTCAACGGCGTTAACTTCCGCGATGGCGTAGCGTGGGTCAATGAAGCGTCCGAACACCCGCTAACGCTGACTGCCGCCCACGAGTGGCTGCACAACCTCAAGCGCACCGACCCAGCCATATATCAGAGCCTAGCCCGCGAGGTTATCCGTCAAGGCGACCTAACGGGATGGGCGCATGTACTGCGCGAGCAAGGCGAAGGCCGCTGGCGGGACATGGACTTGGTGACGGAAGAACTCACCGCCGCCGCAGTCTCAGACGCACTGACCGACCCCGCATTTTTGCAGCGCCTAGCCCAGCGCGACCAATCCACCTTCAAGCGTGTAGCACGGGCATTTCTGGACTTCCTCAACACCCTCACAGCCCAATGGAAAGACCAAGGCAGCAACGCCTACCTGCGCGATGTTGAAGCTTTCCGTGACAAGCTGGAGCAAATCCTTGATGCCCTGCCCCAGCACAGCGAGCAACAAGCCAGCAAGCCCACGCCCAGCGCCACCGAGCTATCCGCCCTGGATGCCAAAGAGGTACGCCAACACGCACGCGAGCTTGGCCTGCCCGTCATGGACGGCCTGCGCCCGCTCAAAAAATCAGAGCTGATTGCCGCCATTGGGCAGCAGCAAGGAAAAGCAGACCAAGTACAAGAGGCGGCAGACAAAGCGCCTCTAACCCAAAGTGACGAGGAGATGCTAGCAACCCTTAACAACGCAGTGAACAACCTGATTGACGCTGTAGATAACCGCCAATCGCCTAATGAAATTCAGATTAAGGCAAGAGGTATTTTTAATGATTTAGCCTTAAAAGCCTCTCCAACGCTGCGCCTAAAACTTCGCTCATCACTGGCAAACACCCCCATTGGTAGGTACGTACACGATACAGGCACTATGTTTATCCATGCGGACAACCCACATTCTGCGTGGGCAATGGCCGTTCACGAAGGCGATACTCTTGCAGTACTCGATGCAATGGCCGCCAACCCCAGAGAAGTTGGCAGGGCAAATGCCATTGCCGCAAAGACCATTAAGGCGCTATTCACAGGCTCTAATGCCATTACCCTACCGACAATTGAGTTTGACGAGCTGGACGGTAATAGACAGGGAACTTTTAATACTAAGCACCACCGCGTAACACTAAACCCCAAATCGGCCACTTCTACAACCGTGCTGCATGAACTCATGCACGCAGCAACTGTGTCTGGGCTGTTTTTTACCCACCGCGTCGCAAATGCAAGAGGGAATATCCCTAAAGGCGATATTGCAAGAGCAAAAGCGCTTATCGAACTTTTAGAGTCTGTCGTAAAACAGCTTGGAATTAAAAAGCATCCAGGACTGACTGGCTCGAATTATCTGTACGAGCTTTTTGCCGAAATTACCGGCGCAGACACAATGATTGCCGCTAACAGCGCTGTATTCGAGCGCAGCGGCCTATCAAAGGAAGCAGCCAACCTTCTTCAAACCCTAGAAAAAAAGCAAGAAAAATCCTCAATAGGGGATGTCATTGTCGGCATCATTCGCAGCACACTCTCTTTCATCAATCCCAGCTTCACCGCCAAAGTCAGTGATAAAAACATATCGCATGTAATAGGTTTACTGACTGCCGAGACTGCCGACATTACCCGCCAGGTGCTAGCGGCTCAGTCGGCACGCTCCTCGCAAATTGATGCCACGACCCACCAAGCGCCCAAATTCAGCCGCAGCGCCAGCACGCAGGCTCGCCAGCGCATGACAGACGCAGAGCGCCGCGCCACACCGCCCAGCGCTACAGCCGACGTAGCCGACAGCGACGTGATTGTGACCTTCAACGGCAAGGAGATGCACAGCGCCCCGCTGCCAGCCAACGCCGCGCAGGTGCAAGAGCAAGCCACACCACGCACACCAGTCACAGCTATCCGCGCAGCCCTCACCAAAGCCTACGGCAAGCTGCTGGATAAGCTCGAAGCCAAAGGGCTGGTGACACTGACCCAAACCCAGGAGGAAGCCATTGACGCAGCAGCCCAAGCCAGGGCAGCTATCACAGGTCAGAGCGTAGAAAGCATTAAGCAGTCGCTGATGGCTAGTGTGCAAAATCAGATTGCATACCACGGCACGCCATGGCGGGG
>JAHAYB010000345.1 GCA_018384835.1 Comamonas sp. | reverse complement strand
GGTGTATTAATTGCTTTAGATTACATGGAGTTGCGCCATGCACCTGCGCTGTGGCGACGTATTGTGTTGGCCTGGTTAGTGCTGGTGAGTTTGCTACTGTGGGGCTTGTCGGCTTGGCCTGTTAGCCACTGAATTAGCAGCATTAGCAGGTTAGCAAGCAATTGTTTGATACAAAGTAAAAAAAATTTACATAAAAAGCTGAGGATAAGATAGTTCTTTTAACCAAGGAGGGCTTATTCATGAGCCAAACGCACAGCGGGTTTACCAAGCAGATGGCCCGCAACATGTTCTACGGCGGCTCCATCTTTTTCGGGCTGGTGTTCGCTGGCCTGATTTTTGATAGTGAGCAGCGTATCCCCGAACGCTCTAACGCACAAAACCTGACTGATTCAGTGGTGCGCGGCAAGCATGTCTGGGAAACCAATAACTGCATCGGTTGCCACTCGTTACTGGGTGAAGGGGCTTACTTCGCCCCCGAGCTGGTCAACGTCTATAAGCGCCGTGGGGGCGATGAGGGTGGTCGCGCCTTCATCAAGGGCTGGATGGGGGCTATGCCCACCAACATCCCAGGCCGCCGCCAGATGCCCCAGTTCAACCTGACGGAGCAGCAGTTAGACGATTTGGTGGACTTCCTGAAGTGGTCTGGCGAAATCAATACCGAAAACTGGCCACCAAATATCGAAGGCTGAGGCAAGGAGTACCTACATCATGACAACTTCAGTTCTGAAATACCAAAGCCAGTCGGTGGCCAAACTCTACTTTGTGGCAGCCATGGCGCTGTTTGCAGGGCAGATTATTTTTGGCATTACCCTCGGGCTGCAATACCTGATTGGGGATTTGTTCTTCCCCTATATCCCCTTCAACATCGCCCGCATGGTGCATACCAACTTGCTGATTGTGTGGCTGCTGTTTGGCTTTATGGGCGCTGCCTACTACATGGTGCCTGAAGAGGCCGAGACCGAGCTGCATAGCCCCGGCCTGGCCATTGCCCTGTTCTGGATTTTCCTGATTGCAGGCGCGGCCACCATCCTGGGCTATCTGCTCGTGCCTTATGCGCGACTGGCAGAGATGACGGGTAACAACATCCTGGCCACCATGGGGCGTGAGTTCCTGGAGCAGCCCCTGCCCACCAAGGTCGGCATTGTCATTGTGGCCTTGGGCTTTCTCTACAACATCAGCATGACGGTGCTTAAAGGCCGCAAGACCAGTATTAGTACCGTGCTGCTGATTGGTCTGTGGGGCTTGGCCATCTTCTTCCTGTTCAGCTTTGTCAACCCCGACAACCTAGTACGCGACAAGATGTACTGGTGGTTTGTGGTTCACCTATGGGTGGAAGGCGTGTGGGAGCTGATTCTGGCTTCGCTGCTGGCTTATGTGCTGGTGAAAACCACCGGTGTGGACCGCGAGGTGATTGATAAGTGGATGTACGTTATCGTCGCCTTTGCGCTGATGTCCGGCCTGCTGGGCACGGGGCACCACTACTTCTTTATCGGTATGCCCGGTTACTGGCTGTGGATTGGCTCGGTGTTCTCGGCGCTGGAGCCTCTGCCTTTCTTCCTGCTGGTGCTGTTTGCCTACAACATGGTGGCCCAGCGCCGCCGCAATCACCCCAACCAGGCCGCTATTTTGTGGGCCAAGGGTACGGCAGTGTTTGGCTTCTTGGGCGCAGGTGTCTGGGGCTTTTTGCACACCCTGGCTCCGGTCAACTACTACACCCACGCAACGCAGCTCACGGCTGCCCACGGCCACTTTGCCTTCTATGGCGCGTATGTGTTGGTGGTGATTACCATCATTAGTTACGCCATGCCCCATCTGCGTGGCCGCCTGGCGAACAGCGAGGCCGCGCAATCCATGGAGAAAAAGAGCTTCTGGGTAATGAGCATCGGCATGTGCATCATGGTGCTGGCACTGACCATTGCTGGCGTGATGCAGTCCTACCTGCAACGCTGGCTGCCTGAAGGCCAGGCGCTGTCCTATATGGCTACCCAAGACGAGCTGCGCGGCTACTACTGGCTGCGTGTGGTCGGCGGTGTGCTGTTCCTGATTGGCCAGTTCATGTACTTCTACAGCTTCTTCATTGGCGGCAAGCACACCGTCAGCGAAGGCCAAGCTGGCAAACTGCAAGCGGCGTAATGCTCAAGTTGTAATACGCTGCATCCTCGCTGCCCATTGCCGCAGCAGCCCCAATTGGCTGCTGCGGCATTTTTCCCCTCATTACGCAAGAAAGCCCCCCTCCATGACCCACAGCCCCGCCCCTGAACAGACCACGGCACACAGCAGCACCCCCTACTACGCCGAGCATGGTGGCGAGGCCGCCTTGTTCGAGCACGCCTTTCGGCAAAAACTGCCCGTGCTGATTAAAGGGCCTACCGGCTGCGGCAAAACCCGCTTTGTCGAGCACATGGCCGCCCGCCTGGGTCGCCCCCTGATTACTGTTAGTTGCCATGATGACTTGTCCGCCTCAGACTTGGTAGGACGGCATTTGCTGTCCGAAGCGGGAACCACCTGGTCAGACGGCCCCTTAACCCGCGCCGTGCGCCAAGGCGCTATTTGCTATCTAGACGAAGTGGTGGAAGCGCGTAAAGACACCACTGTCGTCCTTCACCCCCTGGCTGATGACCGCCGCGTGCTGCCTATTGAGCGCACGGGCGAGCAAATCACCGCTGCCGAGGGTTTTATGCTGGTCGTCAGCTACAACCCCGGCTATCAAAACATTCTTAAAGGCCTGAAGCCCAGCACCCGCCAGCGCTTTATTGCCCTCAATTTTGACTACCCCCGGCCAGAAATAGAGCTGCTTATCGTCCAGCACGAAGCCGGGGTCGATGCAACCACTGCGCAAAAACTGGTTGCTCTCGCCCAAGCCCTGCGCCGCCTGACCGAGCAAGACTTAGAAGAAACCGTCAGCACCCGCCTGCTGGTGATGGCCGGGCGCTTAACGGCCAGCGGCATTGCCCTGCGCACCGCCTGCCAGGCCGCCATTGTGGATGCCCTGACCGACGATGCCGACACCGCCAGCGCCCTGGCCGAGGTGGTAGCCGCCGTCTTGGGCGAATAAGGGGCGAATAAGCGCCTGCCGCCGCCTCGCCCCTCCCCCGCATACACATTCAACAGTCAAACCGTCAAAAGGAGCAGCGCTCGCTATGGAAGAATGGGTTGGCGTGCAATGGCACCGCATCATCACCCGCGCCGCTGATGGCAAAGCCCGCACCGGCGCGGTGCAACTGGCCGATATGCAGCGCAGCATTGGCCTGCTATTTCGCGCAGGTGGGGGAGCGCCCGCTGTGCGCATGGCTCCCGCCAACACCGTGCGCGTAGGGGGGCGACGCAACTGGTTGCAGCGCGTGGCCGGCAGCGCCACCCATGCCCACCTGGGGCAGTGGCAGGAAGATGTACTCGCCCTGCCCCCCAGCATTGCCGTGTTTGAAGAGAGCCGCCTGAACCGCGCCCTCTACCTATGGCTGGCGGCTTTGGCCGCGCAAATGCAGACGGTGCGTGACCAAGCTACCCAAAGCCAAGGCCAAAATTCTAGCGATTGGCTGGCCGAGCAAATCGCCGCCAGCCAGGCCGCCCTGCAAGCCTTCCCCGGCCTGCAAGCCAGCTACGCCACCTTATGCGCCGCCCAATTGGCGCAGCGCCCCGCCATTAAGCAGCTACGTGGTCGCGCCGCCTTGGCCGAGCAGGCTGTGCAGCAAGCCCTGCGCGGCCAGCCACTGCCCGCCAATCGCCCGCTGGACTTGTCCCCGGCAGATATTGCGCCGCTGTGGCTGTGGCTCAGTCCCGCCCCTGTGCATAGCGAAGGTGGCCGCAAAGCCAAAGAGCAGCAAGGCGATGCCAGCGGTGCGCCCAAAAACTTCTCCGCCAACGACAAGCGCCGCCGCGCTGCTAAGGCCATTCGTGATGAGCGCAACGATGCGCCCTTCATGATGATGTTCCGCGCTGAATCGTTTATGTCGTGGACAGAGTTCACCAAAGTCAACCGCGCCGATGATGACGAAGACGATGGCAAGCAACTGGCCGCCGCCAACAATATGGACGAGCTGGCCATTGCCGCCGACGGGCAAAGCAGCGCCTCCCGTGTGAAGTTTGACCTTGACCTGCCTAGCGCCGCCCATGACGACCTGCCCCTGGGCGAAGGCATTAAATACCCGGAATGGGATTACAAAATGGGGCAACTGCGCCCCAACCATTGCAATGTGCAAATCTACATCGCGCGTGATGCCCCGCCCTACCGCCCGCCCCCTGCCCTGCGCCTGATTGCACGGCGTATGCGCCGCCGCCTGGAAGCCCTACGCGCCCACCAAGGCTGGCTGCGCGGCCAAAGTGATGGCGACGAGATTGATATGGATGCCTGGCTGCGCCACCAAATCGCCCAAGGCCCGCGCGACAGCGCCCCGCCCATCTACATGCGCCGCGCCAAAACCGAGCGCAGCTTGGCCACCTTGCTGCTGGCGGATTTATCCCTCTCTACCGATGCCTACGCCACCGAAGAGGCGCGGGTGATTGACGTGATACGCGATGCCCTGCATGTATTTGGCGAAGCCCTGAGCGCCAGCGGCGACCCCTTTGCCATGCTGGGCTTTTCTTCCGTGCGGCGCAACAAGGTACGGCTGCACCACCTCAAAGGCTTTGCCGAAGAATGGAGCGCCACCACCATGGCACGGGTGAATGCCATCAAGCCCGGTTACTACACCCGCATGGGCGCAGCCATACGCCACGCCACCGCACAACTGGAAGAACGGGTAGAAAACCAACGCCTGCTACTCATCCTGACAGACGGCAAACCCAATGACCTGGATGTGTATGAAGGCCGCTACGGCCTGGAAGACACCCGCCAAGCCGTGCGCGAAGCCCGCGCTGCGGGGCTAACGCCTTTTTGCGTCACCATCGACGTAGAGGGGCATGACTACCTGCCCCACCTGTTTGGCTCTCAAGGCTACGCCCTGGTACATCGCCCGCAGGACTTGGTACACCGCTTGGCAGCGGCTTATGCGGGGTTGACGCGCTAGGCAATCGACCCCACAGCGCCTGAGGCCACACTTCTTAGTAGCCCAGCACCTGCATGGCCTGTTGCACCAGTTGCTGCGTAGCTTCGGGCTGGTCACAGGCGATGGTGCGCCGCCCCGGCATAGAGCGCAGCCAAGTAATTTGGCGCTTGGCCAGTTGGCGCGTGGCGGCAATGCCTTGCTCGCGCAACTGCTGGGCTAGGGCGGGGGGCAGGGCGCTGGCGCTCTGGCTTGGGTTGGTGCTGCTGGTGCTGGCCGCCAATGCCTCTGCGGCATCCAGTGCCTGCCACGCCTGGCGGTAACCGACGCAGCGCATACTGGGCAGCCCCAGGTGCAAGGGCGGCAAGTCAGACGACTGGCTGCGCAGGCGCTGCACCTCGTGCAGGAAACCGGCCTCTAACATGGCATCAAAGCGCTGGGCGATGCGCTGGTGCAGCCAAGCGCGGTCGTGCGGCTCTAGGCTAAAAAATCCATCCATGGATAGCCAAGTGCCTTGCGCTTGGGGCTGGTTTTGCTCTTGCGCCCGGCGGTGAAAGTGCGATAAGGGCTTGCCCGTGCTGTGCCACACTTCTAAAGCGCGTTGAATGCGCTGGCTATCGTTGGGCGAGAGGCGAGCGGCTGTCACCGCATCGACCTGCGCCAGTTGGGCGTGCATGGCTGGCCAGCCAATGCGGGCGGCTTGGGCATCGAGCTGGGCACGCCAATGGGGCTGGGCGCTGGGGATGTCGTCCAAACCCTGCATCAAGGCTTTGAAGTACAGCATGGTTCCGCCCACCAAAATAGGCACGGTACGGGCGGCTTGTAACTGCTGGATAAGGCGCTGGGCATCGCGGCAAAAATCAGCAGCGCTATAGGCTTGGCTAGGCTCCAGAATATCAATCAGGTAATGCGGGCAAATGGCCTGCTCTTGGGCGCTGGGCTTGGCCGTACCAATATCCATGCCGCGATACACCAGGGCAGAGTCCACACTGATGATGGCGCAATCGCGCCCCTGCGCTTGCAGGCGCTGGGCTAGCGCCAAGGCCGCCGCAGTCTTGCCGCTGGCCGTGGGGCCGGCAATCGCAAGCACAGGGGCTAATGCTGCCTGCTGGGGGCGCTGGTGTGCCCCGTCTGTATGGGGAGGGTTTTGGTCTGGGCTATGGGTTTGTGGTAGCTTATTCATAATTTTTATCTCGGCAATAATCAACTACCTATCAGGTCAGGGCTTCAATGCCTTTACGATCCAGTAAATTGAGTAGTTTTTTTGAGGGGCCACCTGGGTATTTATTACCTAACTCCCACTGGCGAACGGCGGATGCACTAGTATTGAGTAGGGCAGCTAATACTGTCTGGCTAATTTGATAGCGCTCTCGCAAAGAGCGTATTTTCTCACTGTCATAATCAGGAATGGGGTCTATGCACAGCGCATCGTACTTGCGCATTTTATGCTGATTAATAAAGCCTAAATTATGTAAATCTTGAGCCGTCGCATGAACGGTCTCTAGGATGGAACTTTTGGCTTTAGTTTTTGCTGTCATGACAAATCTCCTGTAGTGCTCCATTTTCAACGGCAGTATTTAGCTCTTTACTGGTGCGAGATAGCAAGTCTTGGGCAAGGGTTTGTAGTGCCTCTTTTTCATCATTACTGATATTGGCTCTCTCGCTTTTTTCAAAGCCGAATACAAAAAACCATAAATTGCCCTTGTTTGTGGCTAGCAAGGTTCTAACACCACCACGCTTGCCCCGACCCGCCAAGCCTACGCGCTTCTTGACCACACCACCGCCAAGGTCAGCATCAATCAGCCCCTGCTCCATTTCACGTACAGCAACACAAAGCGCTTTGTCGCTCAGTTCTGTTTTACGCATCCAGCGGTTGAAGTGGCGGGTTTTGAAGACTCTATTCATAGCAAACTATAGCACTAGGTGTTACCCCCTGCGCCCCAACCCCAAAACCCCCCCCCCCCGGGTGGCGGCCCCCCGGGGGGGCGCCGGGGGC
>JAHAYB010000341.1 GCA_018384835.1 Comamonas sp. | reverse complement strand
AGAAATGAACAGCAAGCCCATGAAAAAGCATAGCTTCTAATAGGCTAACGCCCATCAAAAAAAGCCCCTAAGGAGCCTCTGCATAAATCGTCAACGCATGTGCATGCACATGCGTGCCGGGTACGGCAGCATCCCGGCCTATGCAGCAATTTGATTTCGGCCTGAATTTATCTACCAAAAAGACTGGTCTTCACCCGATTCCGTAGACAAAATTCAACTTCCGTTTCGGAGTTGCTCGAATGCCAGCGGGCTCAGTTGGTCTAGGTGACTGTGCCTGCGGACTCGATTGTAAAAACCCTCGATGTAATCAAACACGTCTGACTTGGCTTCTTGCCTAGTGGCATAGATATGGCGTTTGATTCGCTCCTTCTTTAAGCTACTGAAGAAGGACTCTGCAACTGCATTGTCCCAACAGTTTCCACGACGGCTCATGCTGGGCACCAACTGGTTGTCCTTACACCAGCGGGCGAAGTCGTCACTGCCAAACTGGCTTCCCTGGTCGGAGTGAATCATCACCGGGGCTTTGGGGCGCCTGCGCCAAACGGCCATCGTGAGTGCATCCAACACCAACTCCGTGGCCATAGTGGGTTTCATTGACCAGCCCACGACCATGCGTGAGTGCAGGTCGATGACGGCGGTCAGATACAACCAGCCCTCATGGGTTCGTATGTACGTTATATCCGTGACCCATACCTGGTCAGGCAAAGCGACTGTGAATTCTCTTTGCAACCGATTCGGCGCCGTCGTGCTCGGCATTCCGGACCGGTAACGTGGACGTTTGTAGCCACGCACCGAGCGAAGCTGGGCGTAGCGCATCAGGCGTGCCACACGCTTTTGACCGCACGCCATACCGTCCTCACGCAAGTCCCGGTGGATGCGTGGACTTCCATAAATGCCATGGCTGTTGTCAAAGGATTGCCGGATGCTTGCCAGCAAGACATCGTCGGCCAAGGTGCGTTTGGACTTGGGATTGGCCTTCCAGGCGTAATAGCCACTGCGCTGTACGCGCAGAACGCGGCACATGCTGCTGAGCCTAAACTGGCCTCTGTGCTCGGCCATGAATGCGTACTTCACCCGGACAGCTTGGCAAAGTACGTTGCGGCCTTTTTTAGGATGTCGCGCTCCTCGTGAGCTCTTTTGAGTTCCGCTTTGAGCCGGGATACCTCGGCCTTGAGCTGGCTTGTTTCTGCGCCCCCCGTGCTCGACTGCTCTTTGGCAAGCCGCACCCACAGGTACAGGCTTTTGTCCGACATGCCCAGCCGCTTGGCCACATCCACCACCCCATGACCACGCTCGGTCACTTGCTTGACTGCTTCTGCCTTGAATTCAGCCGGATATCTCACTCTCTTCATTTCTCACTCTCCAGTTCAATTTCGACCTTGATAGGTGTCTATTGAAACGGGTGAAGACCATGTTCATGTTCGTGCCGCTTGATGAATGCGTACTTCACCTGGACTGCTTGGCAAAGTACGCTGCGACCTTTTTTAGGATGTCGCGCTCCTCGTTCACGCGCTTGAGTTCGGCCTTCAATTTGCGCAATTCGTTTGCCTGTGATCCCTGCACTTGCCGCTCAGCAGCGGGCACTCGATAAGACTTGATCCACTGGTACAGGCTGTGCTAGCTGACGCCCAGCCGGGCCGATACGTCGGCCACCTTGTGGCCTCGTCCGGTGATCTGCTTGACCGCTTCGGTCTTGAACTCTTGCGGGTATCTCTGTTTACTCATGGCACCTCCTATTGGGCCTCAGGTTTGAGGCTCAGAGGTGTCAAGGAAACCAGGGGCGATTCACCTCGATGGCATTCATGTTGTACAGCCAGTTGTTTGATGCGCTGCGCTTGCTCTCGCGGGCTTGTGCATGCCTCACCATCCCTCACTGCAAACGAATGCTCAGTGGCAGAAATGTCTGACACATCTGCACGTGCATGCAATTTTTCGTGAAATATTTAGTTGGTTTTTAAAGAAAATTAAAACACCAATTGGTTATTTACTTCACGTAATTTGACCTCTGAGAATACCAACTTATTGAGGCTTTTTTGGTGTCCAATTCATTTGTCCCGGGAGCAGTTCCAACTAACTAACAACCTAAGGAAATCCTGCAAAACCCTCCGCAATGTTTGGTACATGTCAGCATGCAATGGCATCCTCACAGGCCATGAAGCAAAGCAGCCTTGACCTGAATCTGA
>JAHAYB010000330.1 GCA_018384835.1 Comamonas sp. | reverse complement strand
GTTCGGGGTTTAGTGCGTAGATAGCTCGCAAAAACGGTGCGCGACAGGTTCAAGCGTTCCCGGATCGACTTGAGTTCTTCGGACGTTATGGAGACTTCTGGCTTGATCTCGATCTCGTGCGTGCGCAATGTGAGCTTGCCTTCGCGAGCACTGGCTAAGGAATCGAAGCCTTCGATGAGTTCTGCAAAAAGATCGCGCTTGGTCATTGCCTAGCCTCCAGTTCGTTCTTCAAAAGCTGCTTCAAGATGGCCTTCTGCTTGGGTGTCAGGTTCTCCAGCTCATCCTTGTCGTAGAGCGTAAAAAGCCAGAACTGTGGGCCACCGCTCCACCAGTAGTAAATGACACGTAGGCCGCCTCGGGTGCCTTTACCTCGGCGAGGATCGCCGTGACGAACTTTGCGCAGCCCCCCTGTGCCTTCGATCATGTCTCCGGCTTCTGGATTCTTGAGCAAGCGTTCTTGGAACTCCTTGAACTCATCATCGTTGAGATAAGTGGCTCGGTTGCGCTCAAAGGCAGGCAATTCAACGAAGACGGCTTTAATTACCGCAAAGCATACGCAACTTGCGTATGCTTTGCAAGCTAGAGCTTTATTAGCTCCCGGTAATCTCTGCTTATCGATGGCAAAGGTTTAGTGTGTACTGTAGGTATGAATTCGGGATACAGAAGCCACACGAGGACGGCAATCCTGTGAGGCTTAGCTTGAACCATAGATGGACTTAACCGGGTTAATTGAGATTTTCCGCAAGCGTGAGCTGAGCAAGCATCTACTAATATCCATTGCCAGACACACCATTCCGGGCTGTTATCTGAATAAGGCAGGGAATTACTCAGACCTCAGCCAGTTAGAAACCGTCTTCTGAGACACATCCAACTCAGCAGCAATAGCTCTTTGACTCATACCATTCGAAGCCATCAGACGGGCACTCGCGCGCTTGTTCTCACTAGCTAACGCTCTTGTCTTAGCTGCCGCAACCGTTGCAGCTTGTTGCCCTCGCAACTTGTCCTCCATAGCTTGATGCTTAGAACGAAATGACTGAACAGCAGAAAACCGTGCATCGCTGGCCTCTAGGTCAAACTTGTTCCACGTCCACTTGCTTACGCTCTTAGCAACATGCCACACCTCATTCCCGGCCAGAGGTACACGCAGCTCTCCGTTGCGCTCCAGAGCCTTGCTGTTTAGATGGGATTGCCAAAGCACGAAGTTACGCACATCGCCCTTGTAGTGGCGAATCTGCCTGTATGCGTATTTGCGCAGCCAGTCGAACACGGCCACGTTACGGCCTAGGCCAACCTCTTCAGGGTTGCGCTTGGGCAAGTGCTTGGGCAGCTCCACCCATTCCGCCAGCTCTTGCAGGTCATAGGCCATCCGTGGGCCACGCAGAACGCGCCACAGTTGGTGTGACGGGTTTTTGGTCATTAAGCCTGCATAGCCACTGTCTGCATCTAGCTTGGCCCTGAAAGCTGCCTCCACGGCGCATAGGTAGCGCATGGGAGCCTGTCGCATGTCCGGGCTTTCCACCAGCACAGGCGCAGACAGTCCCCACACCAAATGCCCCTGCGTGCTTTGCCGGTCAACAGCCGCCCATGTTGGAGGTGGAAGGTTCGCGTCCTCCCATGCCAATGCAGCAGCAGGCCGGTCAATGTCGTAAATGCTCCACACTCTCAAGTGGGGAGGGTTGGGCTGGATGTATGGCCGCTTCAGAGCGTGCTGAAGGGTGCGAATCTGAGATGCAGTCTTGTCGTCGGAGCAATACGGCTTTCTAGGCCATCGGCTCGCGTCATCGAACAAATCTAGGTGTAGTTGTTTTGCTTCAGCAAACATTGCGTTTTCCCCTGCAAACAGGGCTATAGCAATGGGTGCTCAATCGCCATAAAATGACAGTAAGCCTCTCCACTGCTCGGTGTGGATGATGTGCATAGAAACCCATACGAGTTGGCGCTTGCATGGGTTTCGCCATTTCTGGCATAGAAATTCGATGGTACTGCTGAACTCCGCAAGCTCAAAGGTTTTCGCGAGCCAGTTTCTCAAGGCAGTGCCTGCTCTGTTCTGTTAGCTGGTACAGGCCCGGTCTACGAACCCTGCCATCCCTATCCTTTGAACGTGCCCGCACCGTCTTGATGGCGTCCTTTCCTAGCTTCTCCCTGAGTTGCAAGACAACGTGCGGCCCGTTCGATACCTGGCACACCCAATCCACGCGCTCACGCGAAACCAACACCCCAGAAGGGTGCAGCGCCTTCAAAGCAGCAGCCTCGCTTGAGCTGAATAGCTGCGCCACTACGCGGCTGAGTTCAGGGCTCATTTTTCGGGCTCCAAGGCTTTGCGAAGTTGGTCAACCGGCCAATGCAGCATGCGACCCACACGCACTGGCTTCACCCCGACAGGCGCAACAGCCACGCCGCAAGCCCATCCACGCAAGGTGCGAGGCGAACGGTTTAAAAACTGTGCTGCCTCGCGAGTTGTCATGGTCGGGCGCGGATTGGCTACTTGTTGCTGTTGCATAGGTACTCTCCATGTTCATTGGTGAGCCTCTATGTTCACTGGTGCTCCGCAGCATTTTTTGGCGGTTTTCTGCGCGTCGTACTTACTAAGCCAGTAAAAGTCCCTTGGCCTTGAGTTGATCTAGCTCTCCAAAGCTGCCATCTGCTTGCCTCACCAAATCAGCCAGCACCCACGCCAGACCATCACGAACCTCATCATCCATCTCGGTTTGCAGTCCTGCGCCACCAATGGCCGCAGCTACGGCTTTGAGTTTGTAAAGGCTATCGTGCAAGGCATTCCATGCCTCTTGACCTCTGCTCGCATCACCCTCTGTCGCCTTTTTTTCCTCAGCCGAACTCATCCTTTTCGCCCCACATCTTAAATATATACGTATATATTTATACATGATTGAAGGCAACGTGCATAGAGGCTCATCGTCGTAGCGGTGGCCCACGCATCACATGCTGTTGCAACCAATGGGAACCATGTAATACAGATTGTGCTACGCTGTATTACTTGTAATACAAGGAGCTATGAGAATGACCGTATCTCTACGCCTTCCCGACGATTTGAACTCTCGCCTCTCCAACTTGGCCGTGCAAACAGGGCGCTCCAAGACCTTCTACATGCTCGAAGCGCTCAAAGCACATCTGGATGATTTGGAAGATGTGTATTTGGCAGAACGTGAGCTTGAAGCCGTACGCGCTGGAAAGTCCAAGACCGTGCCTTTGGAAGATGTGATGAAGCAATATGGCTTGGCAGATTGATCTATCCGAGGGCGCTTTGAAGAACCTTGGGCAGCTCGACCGCCAGCACGCCCGCCGCATCCTGACGTTCTTGCATGAGCGGGTCGCGCAACTGGAAGACCCGCGCAGCATTGGCGAGGCCCTGAAGGGCTCACGCCTTGGCGAGTTTTGGAAATACCGCGTGGGCGACTACCGGCTCATTGCAGAGATTCAAGACGGTGCCCTGCGCATCGTCGTCGTAAAAATTGGCGACCGGCGCGAGGTCTACCGCGCTTGACTCACCACACGCAATCTGACCGTCTCGCTGGGCGCTTCAAACTGCACCCCAGCCTGCTCCAACATCCAAGCCTCGATGCGCTCATGGTGCAGCCTCAGCATGTCCAGAGGCCGCACCGTGTAGTGCTTCTCTGCGGTCGCGCTGGGCTTGTGGCCTTGAAGCTGCGCCACCACGCCCACGGGCACCTCTAGCCATTCGGTGAGCGTCTTGAAGCTCCGGCGCAGTCCATGCAGCGTGAGTGCAGGAGCAATGCCCGCTACGGCACATGCGCGGGCCAATGCTTGGCGCGGCGGTGCAATGGGTTGTCCGGGCTTCTCGGTGCTCTCGAACACATGGGCACCACGGCGCGGCAAGCTGGCCAGCAGATGCGCCACGTAGGGCGTCAGTGGAATGACGCGCTCCCCCTCCACCTTGTCGCGGATAGTCAGGCCACGCCAGCGGCTGTCCACGTCTGCCCACTTGAGACCCAATACCTCCCCAGGGCGCGCGCCCGTCAGCAGCAGCACCTTGAGGTAAGCACTGGCTGTGGCGTTGAGCTGGCCCACCGCCTCGAACCACACGGGAAGCTGCTCGCGTAGCAGTGCATCGGTTTTGGCCTTGGGCTTACCCAGCAGCTCGCGCACGCGGCGGCCTGTCGCCACGGTCGAAGCGTTCGGCAATGCCAATCTGTACTTGGGATGCTCTGAGCACCAGCCTAAAAACGCCTTCAGCAGCACCCATGCCAAACGTGCAGATGCTTGCCGGTGCTGCGCCTCTTTGGCGGCCCAGCGCTCCACCACTTCCGGTGAAAGTTCGCGCAAGGGCAAAGCCATGAAGGCATGCAGGGGACCTGCCACCGTCACGCCACGGCCACGGGTGCCACGCAGCGTCACCACACCACCGGCATTCAATGCACGTTGATGGTTCTCCAAGTGCGCAGCGCCCCAAAAAGGCGTTCTCTCTTCAACGTAGTCGCGCCAAGCCTCCGCAAAGGTCGCGGCCTGCACAGCCTGCGCCACCTTCAAAGCGGCTTGGGCCTGTTGCTGTTCGCGCTCCAGCTCGCGCGGGTCTTGCCCACCATCCAGCACCACGGCAAGGCGGCGGGCTTCGGTACGGGCTTGTTCAATGCTCCACAGCTTCACGCCCCCGATGGTGCGTCGGATGGTTCGCCGGTTCAGCTTGGCCTCAAAGACAAAAGACTTCGCGCCAGCAGCGGTGACACGCACGCGCAAGCCGGGCGCCTTGGAGTCGCGCAAGAACGCTTGCTGCTTGCCTGCGGGGCAGTTCAGACGCTCCAGCAGCTCCGCAGACAGCGCCACCGGGCGACTGAGGTCGATTCCTCCACTCTTTGGCTTGGCTTTGGGCATGGTGTACGTCTCCGTTGGGTCTTGGGCGATGCACATCGCGGAACACCAATGAACACCATGGAACGCATGTTATCACTATTACCAATAGCAAAAACGTCAATCAGAAATACAACAAAAACACCTTCAAAGTAAATGCTTTCAAGCTACATAAAAGATAGCAATCTGATTTTCATAATCAGCCATGTAGCCACTGTGTAGCCAGAAACCACCGAACCACCGGAACCATGGTTAGCGGAACCACCGGAACCATGGTTAGCGGAACCATCGGAACCATGGTTTTCGACCCGCCATGACCGCGTGCAAAAACTCTTTTGCCGCTTCAGGGAATGTGCAGCCTGAAAGCATTGCAAATCAATGATGTTTAGCTCACTTAATAAGAGCAAACGCAATGATTTATTTCCGAACCATGGTTAGCGTAACCATGGTTCGAACCTTGTGAACCTTGGAAATTGCTATGACCGCATGACATAACTCTTTTGCTGCTTCAGGGTATGTGCAACCTGAAAGCATTGCAAATCAATGCTGTGCAGCTCATTTAATAATAGCAATCGCAATGATTTATTTCCGAACCATGGTTAGCGGAACCATGGTTCGAACCATGCTCTTTCGAACCATCCTCGGTGGCTGGTGCATCCCCCTCACCTGTGTCCAGGATGGGCGCTGAAGTAATCCAGCAGCGCAGCAAGCCCCGTCGTCTGGATGCGATGGCACTTAGCCCGCCTTGAGCAAGTCAGCCATGCCGCCGTTTTTTAATCGAGTCAAACATCATTTCTCGAAACGGTTCGGACGCAATCATCTCGCGCGCGAATTCGCGAAACACCTCAGAAAGCGTCAACTCTTCTTCGAGAACAATTTTTTTAAGCTCATGGCGCATGTGCTTAGGCATGTTGAAGATGACTCGCACCTCTCCGCTCGGTGGGCTAGAGGAACGATTGGCCGGAGTAGTCGTTTTTTCTGCCTCAGCGAATGCTTTGGCTACATCGGCCTTGCTCTGCGCGGGCTGTGGTTTGAGTATGCTCATTCCGGCAATATATATTGCTATGTGTTCATATGC
>JAHAYB010000320.1 GCA_018384835.1 Comamonas sp. | reverse complement strand
CTCTTGCTGGGCGGCTAGCCAGGCGCTAATGGCTTGTTGCGATAGGGCTGCGTTTTCCGCTGATTGGTGCCAAAACAGCCCTTGGGCGTAGGCGGCGTTGGTGCTGGGCACACCTGCGTATTGCAGGCTAGCGCCAGCAGGTAGCGGGGCTTGCCCGCCTAGATAGGCGACAAGCTGGGGGTTGATGGCATCTTCCTCATCCAGCAGCAGGCTCAGGCCGGGGGGCAGGCGGGTGTCGGCCATGCCGGGCAAGCCTTGCCATTGCAAAACAGTGGCGGCTGGCATTACAGCACCCGCTCAATTTTTTGCGGCTGAAATGTCCAGCTCGCTAGCTTGCCTTTGCTGGCGCGTTTGCCAGCGGCGTTGTTCAGGCTGCGAATTTCCAGCACCTCTTCACGCTCTTTGCCGCCGCGTCCCTGGCCGCTGACGCGCACGCTGCGGCTGTAGGCGGCCACACCCACCAGTTGCGCCCCGTCAGACAGCTTCATTAACTGCAAGCCGCGCCCACCCGATGCAGCGGTTTTTAGCTCACTCAGGGGGAAGGTGAGCATTTGCCGGTCGCTACTCAGGCAGGCCAGGTGGCTGGCGGCCTCGCTTTCTGGGTTGGCGGTATCTGCCTCTATCACGGCGGGCGGGCAGAGGCTTTCGCCCTCGGGCACGGTGACAAAGGCTTTGCCTGCCTTGTTACGCGCCAGCATGTGCCCCAGCTCTGCAATAAAGCCGTAGCCGCCGCTGCTGGCTAGCACCAGGCGCGTGCTGCTACTGGCCGCGCAGTAGCTGACGATGTGGCTGCCCGCTTCCAGCTCAATCAGGCTGTGGATGGGCACACCATCCCCACGCCCACCGGGTAGGCTGGCGACGGCCACGCTATACACCCGCCCCTGGTTGCCAAACACTATCAGCGCATCCACGCTGCGGCAGGCAAAGCTGCCCCACAGGCCATCACCGGCTTTGAAGCTGAAGTTGGCGGCCTCGTGGTCATGGCCTTTTAAGGTGCGCACCCAGCCTTTTTGCGAGACCAGCACCGTTACCGGCTCATCGACCACCTGAATTTCCGTGCTGACTTTTTTGGCCTCTTCAATCAGGGTGCGGCGCGGGTCGGCAAAGGCTTTGCTGTCGCGCTCTATCTCTCTGACCAGCAGGCGCTGCAAGCTCTTGGGGTTGGCCAGAATGTCTTGCAGCTTGCCCTCTTCTTCGCGCAGTTCTTGCAGCTCTTTGTCGATTTTGATGGCCTCCAGCCTGGCCAGTTGGCGCAGGCGGATTTCCAGAATGTCTTCGGCTTGGCGCTCGCTGAGGTCAAAGCGTTCGATGAGGGCGGCTTTAGGCTCGTCGCTTTCGCGGATGATGGCAATCACCTCGTCGATATGCAGCAGCACCACCTGCCGCCCTTCCAGTATGTGGATACGCGCCTGCACCCGCTCCAGCCTGTGCTGGCTGCGCCGGGTAATCGTGGTTTGGCGAAAGGCCAGCCATTCCGTCAGCATTTGGCGCAAGGATTTTTGTGTGGGTCTGCCATCCAGCCCCACCATGGTCAGGTTGATGGGCGCAGAGCTTTCCAGGCTGGTATGCGCCAGCAGGCAGTTCATCAGCTCCTGCTGGGCAATGCGGCTGCTTTTGGGTTCCAGCACTAAGCGCACGGGCGCGTCTTTGCTGGATTCGTCACGCACACCGTCCAGCACATTCAGCACAGTGGCTTTGAGTTGCTGCTGCTCTTGGCTCAGGGTTTTTTTACCGGCTTTGACTTTGGGGTTGGTCAGCTCTTCAATCTCTTGCAAGACTTTTTGCGCCGACACATTGGGCGGCAGCTCCGTCACTACGGCCTGCCATTGGCCGCGAGCCAGTTCTTCCACCTTCCAGCGGGCACGCACACGCAGGCTGCCGCGCCCGCTGGCGTAAGCCTGGGCAATCTCTTGGGCGCTGCTGATGATGTGGCCGCCGCCGGGGTAGTCGGGGCCGGGCAGTAGCGCGTGCAAATCCGCATCGGGCAAGCTGGGGTTTTTCAGCAGCGCTATGCAGGCGGTGGCGACCTCGCCCAGGTTGTGGCTGGGGATTTCCGTAGCCAGCCCAACGGCAATGCCACTCGCGCCATTCAACAGCGCAAAAGGCAAACGCGCCGGAAGCTGGCTAGGCTCTTGGGTAGAGCCGTCGTAGTTGGGCACAAAATCCACCGTGCCCTGGTCAATTTCATCAAGCAGCAGGCTGGCGATTTTGGACAGCCGCGCCTCGGTATAGCGCATGGCGGCAGCGCCATCGCCATCGCGACTGCCGAAGTTACCTTGGCCGTCAATCAGCGGATAGCGCTGGCTAAAGTCCTGCGCCAGGCGCACCAGCGCGTCATAGGCGGACTGGTCACCATGCGGGTGATAGCGTCCCAGCACATCACCCACCACACGGGCGCTTTTGACGGGCTTGGCTGCCGTGTTTCCGCCTGTGCCGCCATAGCCCAGCCCCATGGCCTGCATGGCGTACAGAATGCGCCGCTGCACGGGCTTCATGCCGTCGCACACATCAGGCAGCGCCCGGCCTTTGACGACCGAAAGCGCATATTCCAAATAAGCCCGTTGGGCGTAGTTGCCTAGAGTGAGGGTGTCGCCGTCGTCGTTATCGACGTTGTGAATAGGAGGGGGGGAAAGTTCTGTCATGGTTTGAAAAATAAGAGCGGCTGGCACTTACAGGGCTTACCGGATAAGGCCAGAGAAAAAAGTGTTGAATGTTGAGCGTTCAGTGTGCTGCGTCTGGCTTTACATCATCCAGGCCCTGCAGCTCATTTTCGATTTGCTCAATGCTGGGCAGGCTGGTTTGCAACTCGGCGGGCAGGGATTGCAAGAGCGGGTATGCCGCAATCCCCATAGGCGGGGCAGGGGTGCCCAAGGCGTACTCGGCCACGACCTTATTCTTACTTTTGCATAGCAGCAGGC
>JAHAYB010000319.1 GCA_018384835.1 Comamonas sp. | reverse complement strand
TGTATTACGCGCCCGACCCCAGCAGCCAGATTGCCTGCACCATTGGCGGCAACGTGGCAGAAAATTCCGGCGGCGTACACTGCCTGAAATACGGACTAACGGTGCATAACATATTGAAAGTCAAAGGCTTTACCGTTGAGGGTGAGCCTGTGGAGTTCGGCAGCGACGCGCTAGACGCGCCCGGCTACGACCTACTGGCCGTGATGATGGGCAGCGAAGGCATGTTGGCAGTGGTGACGGAAGTGACCGTCAAACTCATCCCCCAGCCGCAACTGGCGCGTTGCATCATGGCCAGCTTTGCCGATGTGCGCCAAGCGGGCGATGCGGTAGCGGCGGTGATTGCCGCCGGCATCATCCCCGCTGGGCTGGAGATGATGGACAAGCCCATGACCGCTGCGGTGGAAGATTTTGTCCACGCCGGTTACGACCTGGATGCAGCCGCTATTTTGCTGTGCGAGTCTGACGGCACACCCGAGGAAGTGGCCGAAGAAATCGAGCGCATGAGCCAGGTGCTGCGTGAGGCGGGCGCAACCGCCATCACCGTCAGCCAGTCTGAGGAGGAGCGCCTGCGCTTTTGGAGCGGGCGCAAAAACGCCTTTCCCGCCAGTGGCCGCATCAGCCCGGACTATATGTGCATGGATTCCACCATCCCGCGCAAGCGCCTGGCCGACATCCTGCTGGCCATTGCCGAGATGGAGAAAAAATACCAACTGCGCTGCGTCAACGTCTTTCACGCGGGCGATGGCAATCTGCACCCACTGATTCTGTTCGATGCCAACGACCCCGACGAGCTGCACCGCTGCGAGCTATTTGGCGCAGACATTCTGGAAACCAGCGTGGCTATGGGTGGCACCATCACCGGCGAGCACGGCGTGGGGGTTGAAAAAATCAACAGCATGTGTACCCAATTCACCACCGAAGAAAACGCGCAGATGTTTGCCCTGAAAGCCGCGTTTGATCCGGCTGGCCTGCTCAACCCCGGCAAGCTGATACCCACCCTCAACCGCTGCGCCGAGTACGGCAAGATGCTGGTGCGTGGCGGCAAAATCAGCCACCCGGATTTGCCACGGTTTTAACAAGGTAGCCAGGGCATAGGCTGGGGTAGCCGCCTTTTGAATTTCAAAATACCCTTGCCTCTGGAGTAGAATCCGCCGTTCACCCCTCAAACAGGAAGCGTGGCAGAGTGGTTGAATGCACCGGTCTTGAAAACCGGCGATGGGTTAAACCATCCGTGAGTTCGAATCTCACCGCTTCCGCCAATCGGCTTTATGCCCTGAAGTCCTCTTTGGCCTTCGTTGGCGTTAGCCAGCGTTGACTCAGGCCACGCCCCCAACGCCGTGCTGGCTCTTCCAGTAACAGATGCAGCACTAAGCAGCTCATTAGCAAGCCCAGCAGTGCCGCCGCGCTGCCCAGCAACACCCCCCAGCGCTGGCTCCAGCTTTGGGCTGGCAGCAGCCAAGCGGTGTGCAGTAGGTAGAGGCTGTAGCTGGTTTTTCCGCCCCAGCTTGCTAAGTGCAGCGTACCGCGCCAAGGGGGCTGGTGCGGTAGGCTCAAGCTGGCATCCAAGGCTAAGGCAAAGCACAGAGCTGCCGCTAAGGCAATTTGGCCATTGCGCCAGTCGTAGCTCTCAGACCATGCCGTTAGTTGATTAAACAGTGCCGCTAGCAATAGCCAGCCCAGTAGCGCCCCAACGCCTTGCAGCACCGCCCGCTTCGCAGGTAAGCGCCGCTTTTGCTGCAACTGCCACACCCAGATGCCGAGGAAGAACTCGCACAGCAAGCCTGGGATGTGGTGCAGGCTAATGTAGGCCCAGTTTTGGCTGACCCCATCTGCCGGGCGCACCATGGCCAAGCGTAGCGCAAGCGCCAAAAGCAACAGCAGTGGCCAGAGCCAGGCACGGCGTGATGGTTGCGCCAGCAAGCCGGTCAGTAGCGGAACCAGTGCGTAAAACGCCACCTCAGAAGGCAAGCTCCAAAACACCGGGTTGTAGTAGAAAACCATCTCGCGTGACTGCATTTGCGCCATCAGCAAGTGCTCGGGCAGGTGCAGCAGCGGTAAGCCGCGCTGGTGTACCAAATAGGCATACAGCAGCAAAGCGGCCAGATAGGCTGGATAAATACGCGCCAAGCGCCGTAGGGTGTACGCCCCCCACGCTCCAGCACTTTGTGAGCCGCCCATTACTGTGGGCGCAAAGACAAAGCCACTGAGTACAAAGAACAAGTCCACCCCGCTAAAGGCAAAGGCCATCGGCCCCATCGGCCAGCCTAAACTCGGCCCCCAGTGAACCCATACCACCAGTGCCGCCGCTAGGGCACGCCAAGCCTCCACCACCCACAAGGGCTGCTGCTGTGGCCAGGGAGGGGCGGCACTATCGGTCATGGTGTGCAAAGGGGGCTAAAGGGGTGGGAGGGGGCTGCTGCTGCCAGCTACCGGGCATTAGCCATGGCCCTTGCTCAGAGCCTTGGGCGCTGAGGTTGATATGGGCAAACGGATCGACCCACTCATACACATAACGGGCGTGCGCACACAGCAGATAGACTCCAACGCGGTAGCGCCCCTTGTTCAAGGGCAACTGCGCTAGGCTAAAGCGTATATGGGCGTGCCCGTTGGGATGCTGACTGGTGATGGCACCAGGGTTAGAAAAGGTGGAGCCAATGATTTTGCCGCTGTCCGAAGAAATCACCACCGCTGCGCGTGGTTGTGGCTCTGCTTGACTGACTTGCAGGTGAATATCAACTTGCAGGCAACTGGTGCTGCTATGGCCGTGCAGCTCCTTGCCGCTGATGCCATCTAGGCGAACCTCTGCGTCCAATAGGCGCACTTGTTCGGGGTGTTTGGCCTGCGCTAGCGCCATCCCTTCTGGTTGTGCGGTGTTGGTCGTAGTTTGGTTTTGTGCGTCTAAAAACTCTTGATAGTGCGGCAGAACAACGCTCGTGGCACCAAACTCGCGCACCTGCCCCTTGTCTAGCCACAGGGTGCGCTGGCAAAACAAATCGACGTGAAAGAGCGCGTGTGAGCACAGCAGTAGCGCCGTGCCGTTTTCGCGCAGTTGCATCACGCGGTCAAAAGAGCGCTTGGCAAATACGCCGTCGCCTACCGAAAGCGCCTCATCGACAATCAAAATATCCGGCTCTACGCTGGTGGCGACGGCAAAGGCTAGGCG
This sequence comes from Comamonas sp., assembly GCA_018384835.1. Classification (GTDB taxonomy): domain Bacteria; phylum Pseudomonadota; class Gammaproteobacteria; order Burkholderiales; family Burkholderiaceae_C; genus Comamonas. The sequence continues at coordinate 9,130 of JAHAYB010000319.1, read as the reverse complement.
TACCTGCATCCCGCTAGAGTAGGTTTTAACGGGCATGGCTAAATGCTCGCTGGCTAGGCCGCTAAAGGCGCAAATCGCATCCAGTTGTGCTTGTGTTTGCGCCCGCGATGCGCCTAGCGTGCTGGCGTAGAGAAAAATGTTTTCATAGCCCGTGGCCTCGGGGTTAAAGCCGGAGCCAAGTTCGAGCAACGCCGCAATACGCCCTTGGCTTTGCACCCGTCCGCTGCTGGGGGTCAGCGTGCCAGCGGCCAGTTGCAGCAAGGTGGATTTGCCCGCGCCGTTCAGGCCAACAATGCCCACGCTCTGGCCGCGTTCAATGGCAAAGCTCACGGGTTGTAAAGCGGTATAGCCCCCGCTGACCAGTGCTGCCTGCTCAGAGCGCTGACTGCCGCGCAGATGGCTCCAAAGCTGGCGCAGCGGTGTGCGCTGGGGCGGATAGGTTTTGGCCGCCTCGAAGAATTGCAGCACCTCACAAGACATCGGCGAACCCCGCTTGAATACGCACAAAAAACCAGCGTCCCAGTGCCAATAGCGCCAGCGCTGCGAAAAGATGTCCGCCCCACTGCGCCCAGTGCAGCATTTGGCCGTGCATGAGCAGACCGCGCACGGCCTCCAGCGTCCAGGCCAGCGGGTTAAAGACAATCAGCCACTGCATCCCCGCCGGAATCATGCTGGCGGGATAGAAAATCGGCGACAAAAACATCATCAAGGTACTGATGGAGGGGGCGGCGTGGCCAATATCGCGCAGATACACTCCCGCCGCGCCCAACAGCCAAGCCAGCGCTTGGGCGTACAGCAGCAGCGGCAGCAATGCCAGCGGCAACAGCAGCGCCTGCCAATAGACCGCCCGCCACAGAGCGAACACCAGCGCCACCGCCAGCGACAGCGCCAACTGCACCAGCCCCGCGCCCACCACTACGGCGGGCAGCAGCAGTAGGGGAAAGCGCACCTTGGTAATCAAATAGGGAAACCCGCTGACGCTGGCGGGGCTGCGGTTAATCACCTCGGCCACAAATGTAAACAGCGACAGGCCGATAAACACCTGCAAGCCATATTCGCCAACGCTGCCGTCGCCCTGCGGCCAGCGCACTTGGAAGAATTGGTAGAACACCAAGGTGAACAGCACAATCTGCGCCAATGGTTGCAGCACCAACCAGCCCAGCCCCAGCGCCGAGCTGCGAAAGCGCATGTGTAGCTCACGCTGGAGCCATTGGCGGTAGAGGTAGAGCATGGGGGCAGAGCTTAGATAGATGCCTCTTGCAGCACTTGGCCGCGTAGGTACAGCGTGTCAGGGGATAAGTCGATGTCATCACTCCATGCCACCACCCCATGTTTGATGTGGGCACGCATGAAGATACTCGGCTCTTTAAGGGCGATAAATGCTGGGAAGTCTAGGTAGGGGCGCATATCGAAGCGGCGCATCTCGCCCGTTGCAAACTGCGCTACTAGGGTGTAATCAGGCGCAGCTCGGACGTTAATTACATCGGGGGTCATGGCAATCTCTTCTCTTCTCAACGCAAGGGTTCAATCTTGAACGGGGTTTGCCCAGTGCTTGCCAAGTACCAGTTGGCCATCAGGTCTTCTTGGCGCAGCTCAATCCACGCTTGGATTAGCTTCATTTGGCGTGTAGGTAAGCCGCCTTCAAGCAGTTGGCCATCCGGTATTTTGAACACTGCTTTGAACTCGTTATAGCGAACGTGAACGTGTGGATGGTGGTGTTTGTCTGTGTCCAGAACATACATCGCCACCAAAATGCCGTAGAACATGCTGATAGTTGGCATACCGTACCCTGCTACTTTTTAGCGCGTAGGCGATTAAACACCCGCACCATCGGCAGCGCCATTGCGCGTAGCAGCGGACGGCGGCTGACAAAGGTACGCAGCTTGCCCAGTGCGCGGGCGCTGTGGTAACTCAGCACCTCGGCCAAATCGGTGTAGAAGCCGCGCACGGGCGCAGGCTGCCCAGCGGTTTGCCGAGGGTTGGGTGGTGTGGTAACGCTAAAGCTGGTAAACCGACGCTCACCGGCCAGCACCCGCGCTGTGGCCTCTAAAAAGCCGTGACCAAAGCGACGGTCTGGTTCTAAGTGGCAGCCCTCCGCCCATTCGTTCCAAGCGTTGATAAACACCAAATCCTGACCGGCTGCCTTGGCCGCATCGACCGTGCTGGAGAGCCAAAACTCGTAGTTATCCGGTACGCCGTTGGCGATGGCGACAGCGCGGGCGTTGGTACGCGCCGCGTTGTCCCACGAGGGAAAGACGGTTTTGAACACATTGCCGCCCTTGTATTGCCGCCCGATGTAGGAGGCCGCTACGTCGGCGTACTGCATCACCGTGCCGTAGAAGGGTTGGAAAAAATCCACCTCTGCGCTGATATTGGGCGCACGCACGTTGTGCGGGGGAAATTCCACACCGCTATCAAAGCCAAACTGCACGTAGTCCTCGTTGCGGTGGGTGAGCGCGGCGCAGATGTGGATTTCGCCCAAACCTTGCTCGCGGCAGTATTTCCGCCAGACTTCAGAACTGGCCTTGGCGTTAGGCATGTGCTGGGGGTTATAGACAATCAAAAACGGCTTGCCATTAACGCGGATGTAGCGCGGGTCTTGCAGCACGGGCAGCAAATCGCGGATGAAGTTTTCATCGTCAATGGGGCGGTATTTTTGCTCCATGAGGATTTCATGGTCAGCGCCGTCCCAGCGGCGTGTCCAGCTTTCATTCGCCCAGCATAGGCAAAAGGGCATATCGCTCTGCGGGTCGGCCAGCATATCGTCCAGCGGCTCGTTGAGAATGCGCTCGCCCGAGAACCAATAGTAGTGATAGCAAAAGCCGCCAATGCCGTATTGCTTGGCTAGGGCGATTTGCTCATGGCGCGTTTGGCGCAGGCGCAGGTCGTAAAAGCCCATATCGCTGGGCAGATGCGGCTGGTAATGCCCCTCGTACAGCGGCACGGCTTTGGTGACATTCGTCCACTCGGTAAAGCCCTTGCCCCACCAGCGATTGTTTTGCGGCGTGGGGTGAAATTGGGTCAGAAAAAATGCAATCAGGCGCGGATTGTCCGCCAGGCTGTCGGGAGAAGGGGAGGAGGAACTCATGTCTTGGAAGAAGAAGAAAAAAATCGGCGCAGCGCCCGCAACGGCGCGGTAATGCGCCAACTGCTAGACGCTAAAAGCTGCTGTGTTTGTGTTTGCGCGGCCAAAAGCTGCTCTTGAAGCTGGCTTATTTGCTGCGCGGCTTGCTGTGCGGCTTGTTGCGCTGCTTGCGTCACTTGCGTCACTTGCTGCGCGTAGGCGTGCTGCTGGCGTGCGGCATTAAATACGCCCCAGATTTGCTCGGCGCTGTAGTCGGGCAGGCGCTTGCGATAGACAGTCAGCATCGCCTGGCGGATGGCCTCTTGCTGCGCCGCTTGCCACACGCCTGAAGTCAGCTCGCCCGTTTGCAGGTGGTAGTGTCCGCCCACTTGCGGGATGTGCAAAAAATGCCCATAAGCAGCCACGCTTTGCCAAAAATCCCAGTCTTCGCACAGGGGAAGGGCTTCGTCGAAACGCGCCCCAGAATCGTAGGCCGTGCGGCGAAACAGCACCGCGTGGATGGGGATGTAGTTTTCAATCAATAGGCGCATGGGGTCAAACGCCTCATTAAACAGGCGCACTTGCTGACCTTGTGCATCCACCGCGCTGATGTCGGCATAGGCGGCAATGGCGTTTTGCTGTAAGGGCGCTTGCAGCGCCTGCACCAATGCTGCTACGTGGTGGGGAAGGATGCTGTCGTCGTCATCTAAAAACATCAATAGCTGGCCTCGTGCCGCCGCTAGACCTGCATTGGCCGCTTGGCTGCGCTCCAACGCCTGCGCCGAGGCAATGAGGCGCGTCTGTATCCGCTCGCTGGCCTGCCCAGGTAGCTCGTGCAGCGGACGGTGGGCACTGCCGTTGGCCGCCACCACCAGCACTTCAATATGGGGATAAGTCTGAGCGTGGACGCTGGCTAGCGCCCGCGCCAAGGTGCTGCGGTCCATGCTGCGCACGATGATGCTGACCAGCGGCTCATCTTGGGCAATGCAGGCACTGCGCCCGCGCAAACGACGGTAGGTGTAGTCGCTATCGAGCAGCGCTAAATGATTGGCTTGTAGGGCGGCAGAATCCACCACCTCAAAGGCTTCGGCGGCTTGCACCTCTAGCCCTAGCGTGTAGCTGCGGTAGATGTTGAGCGCAGCAATCTGCTGTGCGTAGCGTTGTCGGGCGTTTTGAGACGTAAAACAGTCCATCGCCTTGCGCTTGCGCTCAATAACGGCGGTGATGTCCACCAGCGTATTGGGACGCAGGGGGGCGCTGACTTCATAAAACGCCAAGCGTAAATGACCACCAATGCGGCGCACCGCCTCTGCTGCGGACATGGCTAGGGCGCAGTGGTCGGGGTGCAGCTCCATTAGGGAAGGCGCGTAAACCAAATCAAAGCCGCCCTCTTGAATCAAAACCCGTAAGCGCTCCACCAGCGATTCGGCATATTCCAGTTGACCGTCGGGAAGTTGCCAGCAATCTATGGCCTGCTCATCCAAGCCCAGCACTTGTGCGGCGGCGTGGCTTTCGGCAAAGCGCTCTTGCATCACCGCCTGTTGGGCTTGGCGGTGTGCTGCGCCATAGGCTCCGTCGGTGAGGATGATGACGCGCACCTCCGCGTCCTCTTGCCGGTGCAGGCACAGGCTAGCGCCGCAGCCAAAGACTTCATCATCAGGGTGGGCAGCCAGCACCAGCACGCGGCGGGCGCTCAGGCGTGTGGCTTGCCAAGGGATGAAGGGCGGAGGCGAAGCGGCTGAAAGGGTCATACGCGAGAGGGGCGAGACAACAAGGTTACGGTGCGGGGGGCTGCATTGAACACAGCGAGCCGATGCCTTGGCCTGTAGGATGTAGGGATGTCATTTCGCCGAGAAGAGAAGATTCGCCTCACTGCCTTTGAGCAGCAACAGTTGCAGCAAAGGCTACAGCGCCAGGGGATGCAGCCGCTGTATCCGCCGCGCATTGTGCATAGCTTGTATTTGGATAACTACGCCCGCCAAATTTTGCACGATGCCGAAGAGGGCGTGCTGCCACGCAAAAAAATACGCCTGCGCCACTATGAGGCAGGGCAAAATCCGTCGAGTATAAAACAATCCATTGAGCACCAGTTAGAGGTCAAAACCTCCTCTGTGGAGGGGCGCTTCAAAACCACGGAGCGGCTGTCGCCTCAGCGCTACGCCCATATTTTGCGCAATGGGCTGCTCGATACCTACTATGGCCAAGTGTCTGCCGTGCTACAAGTGCGTTACCGGCGGGCGTACTTTGCCCTGCAAGGGCTGCGCATTACCCTTGATAGCGAGTTGCAGTATGCCCGCCACCAGGGCAGCGGTGAGAACCTACACTCGTCCCAATGGCTGCCTGATACCCATTGCGTGCTGGAGATTAAAGCGCCCGCACACAGCCACCCTGATTTTTTGCAGCGCTGTGTGCCCTATCCGCGCCAGCGTTTTTCCAAATATGCCAACGGAATGCTGCTGTTGCAGCTCGATAGCCTGCGTCCGCTATGAATCGTTCTGCTTTGCTGCGCTTGCACTATGTGCTGCCATGGCTGCTGGGGCTGGGAGCCTTGCTGCTGGCTGGGTGGCTGCTGCGCACGCCTGTTGCCCAGTCACCCGCTGCCGCGCTGGGTGCAGCGCCTACGCCTGCCTCCACCGATTGGGCGCAAGGCAAGCCGCTGCCTGAGCAATGCCGCATCCACCCTATCGCCCATTTGGCGCTGCACACCAGCAGCGAGCAGCCGCTGCCTAGCCGCCAGCGCAGCGCCAAGGCGCGGTTGCACTTGTCTTACCCTGACAGTGCTCAAGCCCAAACCATGAAGCTCACTTGGCGTGTGCGCGGCAACCATACGGCCACTTTGCCCAAACAACCGTACAAGCTCACGCTCAAGCGCCCTTTGGCACTGCTAGATATGCCTGCCGAGCGCCAATGGCTGCTACTTGCCAATTACGAAGATGGCTCACACCTGCGCAACGCCTTGGCGATGTGCTTGGGCAGTCTGCTGGAGCTGCCCTACGTGCCGCGCTACCGGTTTGTGACGCTGAGTATCAACGGCCAGCCCCAAGGGCTGTACAACTTGTTTGAGGACACCAACATTAGCCCCCAGCGCTTGGCTATTGCCAGCAATCACAGCCCTTCTTGGCTGCTGGAGATGAATTACCGCCAAGACAAACACCCCCAACTGCGCAGCAGCGCGGGCGTGCCTTATGCCATTGCCCACCGCAGCCCCACGGCAGAGCCTGCCGCCGCCCTAGCTGCCCTAGAGACGGCCTTGCGGCAATGCGCCCAAGGCCAGTGCTCCGCCAATCTGAATGCACATTTGCAGGTAGAGCACTTTCTACGCTATCTGTGGGTGCAAGATTGGTTAAAGAACGTGGATGCGTTTTTGGCCAGCACCTTTGTTTGGCAACAAGGCCAGGCAGCGCTGGAGTTTGGCCCGCTCTGGGATTTTGATATTGCAGCGGGCAACTTCGCCGGGCTGGATGCGCCCAACCCCCAAGGCTGGTACACCCTGAGCGCTGCCTACCCCTTGGCGGATAATCCCCAGCAGTTGCCAGCACCCAGCCTGTACCCAGCCAGCTTGCTGCAAGACCCCCAAATCCAGCAGCGTTACCTTGCGCTGATTGCGCACAGCCAAGTGCAGCTATGGCCGATTTTGCAAAACTTCTTGCACCAAGCCAGTGCCCAGTTGGCCGCTCCTGCTTTGGCAGACCATGCCTTGTGGCACCAGCAGCATCAGCCGCCGCGCCCCTTGCCCGCACAGAGCGCTGCCGAGCTAGAGCACTGGCTGGCGCAGCGTTTGCACTGGGCAAGTGCACAGAGCTTGGAATCGTTGCAAGCTGCAATCAATGCCCCTTCCTTTACCGCCGCTCCACCCACCTCACCATGAATGAAGCCCTTCCCCCCACGCTTGCCCAGTTTGGGCAAGTGAGTGCTACCGCTGCCAGCTTGGTCGCCATTAGTTTTGCCTTGCGCCTGGCCGTGGTGGCCAGCGGCCAGACCTGGCTACGCACTTACGCCCACACCATCACCATGCTGCTGCTGCCGCTAATCACCTACACCATCACCAGTGTGATTGCGGGCAATATCGCCCTGTCTTTGGGTATGGTGGGGGCGCTGTCGATTGTGCGTTTTCGCAATCCGGTGAAGTCGCCCTACGAGTTGGCGCTGTATTTTTTGCTGATTACCTTGGGCGTGGCAGCCTCCGTCAGCCAAGCGTGGATGTGGTTTTTGGCGTGTAGTGCTTTTGTGTTGCTGCTTTTGGTGCATAGCGTCAGTGCCGCTTACCAACGCTTGTTTCAGCGCGAGCTGTTTAGCGCCAGCTTTACCGAGGGCAATCCTCTGCACATCTTGGAGGTGAGCAGCCCCACACCCATTGCCGAGCTAGCCGCGCACCCACAGCTTATTGCCCTGGTGCTAGAGCCTGCACAGCAGCACTGCCACTATCGCCTCGCCCACCACCGCGCCCAGCCTTTGTTGCAGCTTTTGCATTCCTTGCAAATCCAGCACCCCCAGGCGCGTGTGAGCTACCAAGCGGCTTAATGCTTCATGCTTCTTAATGCCTAGGGCGCAATAGGCAAGCCTCTATGCCTCGCGCTTCTTGGCTTCTACCAGGGGCAGGACATCGGGCATGTGGATGCGCTTACGGTCGGCTTCCACCTCAGTCAGCGGGGTGGTCAGTTGCATGGTGGCTAGGCTGCGGCGCGTCAGGTCTTGGTAGGTGGCCGTACCTTGGCCTTTCCAGACGATTTCTTCATCGCTCAAGGCGCGAATCACTTTGGCGGGCATCCCCGCCACCAATACACGGGCAGGGATTTCCATGCCCGCTTTAACGAAAGCGCTGGCGGCGACGATGCTGGCTTCGCCCACCACGGCGTTGTCCATAATGACGGCGTTCATACCGATAAGAGCGTTGCGCCCGATACGGCAGCCGTGCAGCACCGCGCCGTGGCCGATATGGCCGTCTTCTTCAATCACGGTGTCGGTGCCAGGGAAGCCGTGCATCACGCAGGTGTCTTGGATGTTGGAGCCGCGCTCCAAAATCAAGCGGCCAAAGTCACCGCGCAGGCTGGCACAAGGGCCGACGTAGCAGTCAGGGCCGATGATGACATCGCCAATCAGCACAGCGCTGGGGTGGACGTAGGCGCTGGGGTGAACCACGGGGGTGATGCCATCGATGGCATAGACTTTCAAATCAGTTTGTGGGTGCATGGGTAACTCCAGCCTAAATAGGCAAAAAAAGGGCAAAAAAATCCCCAGCGCAGTCGCAACCGGGCTGGGGCGTTAGAGCGGCGTTTAGCCTTTATAGGGTCCTGCGCCCAGGCCAATAGGGGCGGGGGCAGAGGCAACGATTTTAGAGAAGATGGCGGCAAAGTCCTCAGGGGCATCACTCTTTTTGGTGCCGCCTAGGGGGTCTTGGTTTTGCGCAAAACCTTGGTTAGCACGCTCCCAGTCCTCGGGGGTGAGGTATTTGTGCAGCAGGGGCAGCACCTCGCGCTCCTCGGTAATCATGTGGAAGCGGTAGAACTCAGCGTAGGCATCAAAGGCATCAGAGAATTGAGCCAGTCCATCAGGCGCACCGTCGCGGTAGTACTGCAAGGCTTTTTCCAGCTTTTGGATACGCTCTTCCGCCGCAGCGTGTTCGCGCTCTAGGTGGGCCAGCACTTCTGCGCCTTCATTGGTGCGGGCTTTCAGCGGCTCAAACAGGTACACGTCTTCGCGGGGGTGGTGGCGTTTTTCTGGGTATTCGTCCAGGTAGTTAACCATGGCATCGAGCAGGGGGAAATCAGGCTTCAGGCGGCCCAGCTTAATCTCCTGAATGATGTGGCGAATGGCGTGAATGATGGCAGCCAGTGATTGGTGCTCATCCATCAGGATGCGAATAGCTTCCATAACAAAACCTCTCGATAGTTCTTAGGTGGCCAGCATGTCTTGGTGCTTGCCAAAACCCAAGTAGGCTTCAATCACGCGGGGGTCATCCGCCAACTGGTGGGCGGGGCCTTGCATGGCCACCTGGCCGGTCTCTAGCACATAGGCGTAATCAGCCACTTGCAGGGCGGCGCGGGCGTTTTGCTCCACCAGCAAGAT
>JAHAYB010000309.1 GCA_018384835.1 Comamonas sp. | reverse complement strand
CATGAACGACACCCAGTTGGCCTACTTTCGCATCACGCTGCAACAGCTCAAAAACGACATGCACGCCAACGCCGGGGAGACAGCAGAGAACCTGCGCGAAGGCACCGTTGTTGTGCCCGCCCCGGCAGACCGCGCCACCATCGAAGAAGAACATGCCCTAGAGCTGCGCACACGCGACCGCGAGCGCAAGCTGCTCAAGAAAATTGAGCAGTCGCTAGCGCGTATCGACAGCGGCGAATACGGCTACTGCGACGAAACAGGTGAGCCGATTGGTGTACCCCGCCTGCTAGCTCGCCCCACGGCGACGCTCTCGCTAGAAGCCCAGCAGCGGCGCGAGCTGAAGCAAAAAATGTACGGCGACTAAACCGAGCGCAGACACTAACCGAGCACAGACACTGCTAGTCACCTAGTCACGGTCAAGCCCCGCCCCAGTGCCTCGGTGCCATGCCAAGGCGAAGCTGGGGCGGGGCTTTGCTTTCATCCTTAATCCTCAATCCCACGCTGCGCTGGAATACCGGCATCAAAGGCGTGTTTAATCGCACGCATTTCCGTCACCGTGTCGGCGATAGCAACAATTTCCTCGGGGCAGCCGCGCCCGGTCAGGCAAACATGCACATGCTTGGGGCGCTGGCGCAGGGTCTCTAGCACTTCATCCAGCGCCAGCCAGCCAAAGGTGATGGGGTAGGTCACTTCATCGAGTACCACCAGAAACAAGTCCCCACTCAAAATATCCGCCTTGGCTTTTGCCCAGCCATCACGCGCTAGTTGGGCGGATTGCTCTAAATCTTTGCTTTTCCAGCTAAAACCATCGCCCAGACCTTCAACGGGCAAACCCAAGCGCTCGGCGCTGCGGTGTTCACCAAAACGGGCGCTGGGCACTTTCATGAACTGGTAAATTTTCACCGCCTTGTCGCGTCCGATAGCGCGAAAGGCCAAGCCAAAAGCGGCGGTGCTTTTGCCCTTGCCGTCGCCGGTGTTGACGATGAGCAACCCTCGGCGCTCGCCTTGAGGGTTTTCATAGGGTTTTTCGGTGGGGACGGGGGTGATTTCCATTTTGATGAATCCTCTTCAAAACAATCTTAAAAAATAGGTAGTGCCAGCCATAAACCATCAATCTGGCGTACACGAATGCGCTGGGCAAAGGCGGCTTCTAAGGCGGCATGGGTGCGTGGGTCAGCGCTTGCGCCGCAGTGCAGCACCCGCCCTTCAGCCATGATGAGCAGGCTATCGGCTTGCAGCGCAATATCGAGTTCATGCAGCACGCTAATCACGCTGCCGCCGTTGTCGGTGTGTGCTCGCATGGTACGTAAGCAATCACTTTGCTGGGGTGGGTCAAGGTGGGTGAGCGGTTCATCCAACAGCAAGAGCGGTGCTTGCACGGCCAGTGCTCGCGCCAGTAAAACACGCTGGCGTTCACCGCCCGAAAGCTCATGCAGCCAGCGCTTGCGCCATTGCCATGCTTGGGTTTGACGCAGCGCCCATTCAACAGCGGCGTGGTCATCGGCACTGGGCGCAGACAGCCAGCCTTGATGCGGTAAGCGCCCCAGCATGACTAAATCTTCACAGCGCCATTGTCCAACGACGGCTTCGCCTTGCCCCATCCAAGCCAGTTGTTGGGCGCGTTGACGGGCAGGCCAATCCTGCCAAGGGCGGCCTTGCAGAAGCACCTGCCCACGGCATTGATGCCGTGGCCATAAGCCGGCCAGTGCTCGTAATAAGGTGGATTTACCTGCGCCATTCGCCCCCACCACCGCCAGCCAATGGCCAGCGGGTAGGCTGAGGCTGACATCGTGCAACACCTGCACGTATAGATGGTGGGCGCTCAAAACCTCAGACATAAATCAGACGTAACGACGCATCAGCCAGAGTAAATACGCGCCCCCCAATAAGGCGCTGACCACCCCCACAGGCAACTCCTGCGGTGCCCATAGACCACGCGCTAATAAATCCGCGCCCAGCAGAAGCATTCCTCCCAATACCGCCGCCAGAATTAAGCGCTGACGATGCCCTCCGCTACTCAATCCCCGCGCCATGTGACCTGCCGCCAAGCCGATAAAAGCAATCAGCCCCGTCTGCGCGACGGCAAAGCCTGTCGCCACTGCCATTACCCCTAGCAAGGCATAGCGCATTGCGCCCAAGGGCAGACCAAGACTAGCGGCGCTGGCCTCACCCAGCGCCAGCGCATCCAGCACCTGCGCTAATCCCCACGCCAAGGCCAAACACAGCAGCAGCGCCAATGCCATCCACAGACAGGCAGCGCCATCCAATGCAGCGGTACTACCCAAACCAAAGGCTTTCATCGGTTGCAGAACGTGGGGATGGCGTAGCTCTAGTAAATCACGCAGCGCTCCCAGCACCACGCCGACTACCACCCCCGCCAACAGCAGACGCAAACTGCTATATGCACCCTGTGCCAGCATCAGTGCCAGCACTACGGCCAGCGTTGCACCCAAAAACGCCAGCGCATGAATACCCACTTGCCCCCAAGCGCTCCAACCGTGGTTTTGCAGCATCAACCAGCCCAGCGCCACCCCCAGCGCCGCACCCGAGGCACTGCCCAACAAATAAGGGTCGGCCAAAGGGTTGCGAAACAAGCCTTGCGCGATTGCCCCAGCCAATCCGAGCAACGCCCCCGCCAGCCAAGCCCCAGCGCTGCGCGGAGCGCGTACCTGCCAAACAATCATGCTCTGTCCATTGCCAAAACCGAAAACCTGCATCGGCGACTCCAGCCCTTGACTGCCCACCATCAGCCCCAGCAGCATCAGGGCAGCGCTGGCGCACAGTAGCGTGATTAGCATGAGGAGGGGGCGTTGGAGCATGGGTTTTTTGGTACTACTTACAATACCGAAATGAAGTATGACATTGTCTTGGATACCAATGTGCTGGTTGCGGCTCTGAAGTCTGCGCGTGGTGCTTCGCATCGTTTGCTGGCATGTTTAGGTACGCCGCAAGGCGGCCAGCATTTGCAGCTTCATCTATCTACGCCGCTGGTGGCAGAGTATGAAGCGGTGCCCAAACGCTCTCACCTCAGACTCAGCGCACAGCAGGCAGAAGATGTGATTGATTTTTTATGCAGCCAAGCGCATCTACATAAAATTTTTTATCTTTGGCGACCAACACTCAAAGACCCAGATGACGATTTTGTGTTGGAACTGGCTGTCAAAGCGCAGGCCAGCATCGTTACATGGAATCTTGCAGACTTCAAACGCGCTCAAGACTTCGCCGTATCAGTTATTACGCCTCGTCAATTGCTTGCTTCTTTGGAGAATCAAATATGACCACCATCAGCATTCGACTACCTAACTCGCTGCATCAAATGGCTAAAGAAGCCGCCGCACAAGACGGCGTTTCTATGAATCAACTCATAGCTTGCGCGATTGCAGAAAAAGTTGCGGCATTAACAACAGAAACCTATTTGCAAGCCCGTAGTCAGCGCGGGGATATCAATAAGTTTCAGGCTGCTTTGTCGGCAGTGCCAGATGTCGAGCCACCCGCATTTGACCGGATGGATTAGTCGCTATTAGTTGCTATTAGCTGCTGCTTGTCAGCCCCCGCAAACACCCCCCCAGCACCCGAGCCGCCTCATCCATGCGCGGACTGGGACGCACCAGAACGTCGATTTGCTCAGGGGTGAAGCGACACCAGCGCTGATTCTGCACAGCCGGTAAATGAGTCCATCCGGGCAGATGCGGTAAATCGCTGCTGGCACTCATTAAGAGTAAATCGGGGCTGGCACGAAGCACAAATTCAGGGTTTAGACGTGGAAATGCGCCTAATCCGCTGGGCACGATATTTTCTAAACCCATACGCGCTAACAAATAACCGATAAACGATTCCGTCCCCGCCGTATAGCCGCCGCTGCTGGCCTCAAAGTACACGCTTTGACCGCGCACCGCCTCCGGCAGAGAGGCGGCCTCGGCTTGAATTGCAGCCTCAATGCGCCGCAATACGTCTTGAGCGGGATGTGAATCCTCCAAGCCTAAAAGCTGCTCTAGGCGCAACAGCATTTGCTGCATATCAGCAAAGCTATCGGCATCGAGAACAACAGTGCGTAAACCCAGCGCCTCCAGACGCGGACGCATCGCCACCCCGCGCGAAAGCAGCACTACATCGGGCTTCACGGCCAAAATTGCTTCGATATTGGGGTCTATGCCCCCGCCCATGACCGGAAGGCGGCTGATGAACTCGGATGGCCAGTTTGAATATCTATCCACCCCCACCAGACGCTCGCACGCACCCAAGGCGCAGACGCTTTCGGTCAGGGAGGGCAGCAGGCTCACAATGCGCTGCGGTGCAGCCACACCAGCCATGCGCAGCGGGCGGCCAAGGTCATCATGCTGGTCAGCCACCGTTGGCGATAGCGATAACGTTGGCTCTGGTGGTGGTGGAGGCACTGCCGCCTGCGCCTCCCGTGTGCAAAAAGCGCAAATAACCCAAGCCAAGCCAAGAGCGCCCAACGCCCACAATACCCGCCGCCCTAACTGAGCGGTGGCCAGCCCCTGCCAGCAAGATTGAGTCGCCCCCTGGCAAGGCCAAAAAGCGGCAAAAAAAGAAAAGTACAAGGCCATCATGCGATGCGCACCCCGAAAAAAGCCAGCAAAAACGAAAAAACCCAGGGTTTGTCTCAGTGGACAAAACCGCTCATTGTAGAGATAGCGGGCAAACCAGCACCAACTTGAAGCGGCCTCGGTACAATTAAAAGTTTTGTGCGCTGATGCACTTCGCTCAGGTCAAGCGCCCTATCGCTTAGGCTTAAAATTTGTCGTTCGCATGTCTAAACCATCTCCCATTGATACCCTTGCGCCGCGTGTGGAACGCCTTTTGGCACAGTACCAAGCCTTAGAGCAAGCACATCAGCAGCAACAAGCCACTTTAGCGGCGCTCTATCGAGAGCGCGAGTCTCTGCGTTTGCGCCTGCAAGCATCGCGTGCGCGTGTTGATGAATTGATTGCCCGCTTGCCAGCCAATCAAACTGAGGCCGCCCAGCCCCAGGCTGCCACCGCCGCCCCCATACCGCCCACGCCCAGCCTCAGCACTTAGGAGCCGTCATGAGCCAAGTCTCCGTGAAAATTTTGCAGCAAGACTACGTGCTCAGCTGCCCAGACGGCCAAGAAAACGCTTTACTCGAAGCAGTCGCCAAAGCCAATAACGCCATGCAGCCTTTGTGCGACAAAGCCAAGGTACGCACACGCGAGCAAGCCGCTGTGCTGGTGGCGGTAAATTTTGCCTTCCAAAACCAAGCCTTACAAAAACACATCAGCCAGCTAGAGCAGCAAATTGCACAACTGGCCTTATCCGCCCAACAAGCCAGCGCCCACGCCCAAAAAGCGGCAGAGGCCGCCGCCGCTGCCGCCGCGACCAGCTACAGCGCCCATGACCAAGCACGCAGCGACAGCCTGGCGCAGCGCATTGACGCTTTGCTAGCCGCGGCGACCGCCCCAGCAGCATCAGAGGCACAGCCAGAGCCAGAGCCAGAAAGCCGACCAAGCCCTTTAGCGCCCCAAGTGCCCCAGCCCACCCAGCAGCACGAAGCAGAGCAAAAAGAGCAAAAAGAGCACCCAGCCCAGCCCGCACCCCAGACAAACGCGAATGCAAATGCAAACACCAATGCCGATATGGCAATGGATGTGAATGGGGATGCTGATACTGATACCGATGATGCAGGTGCGCTATTTGACGATAGCCACCAAGAGGGCAACGATTACGGCTCCACCCAGGCAAAGCCTTGTTAGAATCGCCACCGTCTGCAAACGGCTTGGCTTTATATTGCCTTGAACCAATGCTCTTTGAGCACGGGCTTGGTACATTGCCTAGCAAGCGTGAGCGTCTCGCGTTAGATGAACCCAATGCTAGGCTGCCCTCGCCCACCTGAACCCTCGGTTCAGGTTGACGGCAAGGTGGTTTGCAGACACCTTCACCTTACCTTCCATAGCCCAGCCGGGCTTTTTTTGTGCCCGCTGTTGCACTTTTTAGGCTTTTTAATTAAGCACACCACAGCGCCGGGCCATGCACCGCATCCAGCCAGAGCGCCCATAAGGCCACCGCAACCAACATCAAGCCTGCCGTGCGTGTGCCCCAGTCAGCACGCCAGCGCACAATCGCCCCCTGCAACACGCGCCAGGCTGCAGGAGCCAACCACAGCCACAGGCCAGAGCCTATGCCAAAGGCCAGCATACTCATCGCACCCATCCAAGGCTGTGCGCCCAAAGCGGCCACCAAAACCGCTGAATATAGTAAGCCGCAAGGCAGCAATGCCCAGGCCATGCCCGCTACCCAGGTGCCGCCAGGGCGGCCTACCAGGGGCTGCACCTTGCGCCACACCGCGCGCCCTGCTACTTCTAGCCAGCGCGGCTGTTGACCTTGAATCAGCATCAAACCGCCCCAGAACAAAATAGCCAAGTGCATCCCCGTCCAAACGGGGCGCAGCAGGGCAGAGCGGTCGGCTAGCCAGGCCATTTGCCCCATGGCAAAAGCAGCGGCTGCACCTAACAGGCTATAGCCCAACAATCGCCCAGCATGAAAACTCAGCCAGCCAGGGGTAATCAAGGGCTGGTCGTGCCCCACTTGCCCACGCGAGGCCACCAAGGCACAAGGCGCTGCACACATGGCAAGACAATGGGGCCCACCCACGAGCCCCATGACCAATGCCGTCCACAATAAAGAACTAAACATAGCCCTAGATGATGCGTGAAAACCTCTCGCGGTTCCTGTCCGCTTGCAAATAGCGGTCAAACACCAAGGCCACGCCACGCACAAAAAACCAGCCTAGTTCAGTAACGTGCAAGCCTTCTGAATCAATCACGACCAGCCCTTCCGCCTCTTGGGCGCGTAGCTGCTCTAGCTCGGCAGCAAAGTACTGCTGGCAGTCCATCAGCCAAGCGCTGTTCATGGCTTCAAACGACAGGCTGCCCTGGCACATGATGGCCATGATGGCAGCGCGGCGCAGCAAGTCGTCACGCTCCAGCGCCAAGCCGCGCACTACGGGAATCAAGCCCTGGTCAATCAGGTCGTAATACTCTTCCAGGGTTTTGGCGTTCTGGCTGTAGGACGCGCCTACGCGCCCGATAGAGGACACGCCCAGAGCAATCAAATCGCAATCAGGCTGGGTGCTATAGCCCTGAAAGTTGCGATGCAACCGCCCCTGGCTTTTGGCTACGGCCAGGGCATCGTCCGGCAGGGCGAAATGATCCATGCCCACATAGACATAGCCCGCCTGCATAAAGCCTTCCAGGGCCATCGCCAACATTTGCAGCTTATCGACAGCGGCGGGCAGGTCGGTGCGGTTGATACGCCGCTGGGGCTTAAAGCGCTCAGGCAGATGCGCGTAGCCATACAGGGCAATGCGGTCGGGGCGTAGCGCGGCCACTTGCTCTAACGTGCGGGCAAATGAGGCGGGGGTTTGCATGGGCAGGCCGTAAATCAGGTCTGCGTTGATGGAGCGAAAGCCCATCTCTCTGGCCGCCTGCATCAGGGCGAACACCTGCTCCGCTGGTTGCTCGCGGTGGACAGCTTTTTGCACTGCGGGGTCAAAGTCTTGCACGCCAAAGCTCAGGCGGTTAAAGCCCAAGTCCCACAGCACTTGCAGGCGCTCAACCGTGACCGTGCGCGGGTCCACCTCAATGGAAAACTCGCCATCCGCTGCCAGCACCAAGCGCTGGCGCAGCATGGCCATTAGGCTAGCCAGCTCTTCGTCGCTTAAAAAGGTAGGCGTGCCGCCGCCCAGGTGCAGTTGGCTGACGGTTTGGCCTGGCTCTAAGTAGGCGAGGTGCAAATCCAGCTCGCGCTCTAGGTAGCGCAGGTATTCGGCTGCCCGTTCGTGGTGCTTGGTGATGATTTTGTTACAGGCGCAGTAGTAGCACAGCGAGGCGCAAAACGGGATATGCACATACACCGACAAGGGCTGGGCTTTGCTAGCTGCCAAAATTTTGTGCTGCTGCAAGGCAACGATGTAGTCATCCGCACCAAAAGCCTCAACAAACCGATCGGCAGTAGGGTAGGAGGTGTAGCGTGGGCCAGGCACGTCATAGCGGCGCAATAACTCAGGCGTAATAGAGGGCATGGCAGTCTTTCCACAATTTTTAATTCTTTTGCATTGTGAATTCAAACCTCACCCGGTGGATTGACTTGTGTCAAGCCGACTAGGCCAGCAATCCGCGCCATAATTTGACACATATCAAAACCCCATCACCAATCAACCAGTTTGCAGCCAAGCTGCCAGCGCCCTTAGAACGTATGTACGCTCTTCTGGCAGGCATGTTCTGGACTGCGCCTTACCTGTTTTAACCACGTGCAATCCCCTGTTCAAGTGTCGTGCTCGCATTGCAATTTGCGTGATTTGTGTATGCCTGTAGGCATAGACAGTAGCCAGATGCAGCGCATTGAAGAGCTGGTAGCCACCCGTCGCAAAGTCAAGCGAGGCGGTGCTTTGTTTCAAAATGGAGAGCAATTTGCAGCCCTCTACGCAGTGCGCACCGGCGTATTTAAGACCTGCGTAGCCACTGAAGATGGCCGCTACCAAGTCACCGGCTTTCAGATGGCTGGAGAAATTATGGGTTTGGATGGCATCGTCCACAGCCACCATACCTGTGATGCCATTGCCTTAGAAAACGCTGAAGTGTGCGTCATCCCCTTTGAGCAACTGGCAGAACTATCCCGAGAGATTAGCGCCCTGCAAACCCATATCCACCAAGTCATGAGCCGCGAAATCGTGCGCGAGCACGGCGTAATGCTGCTACTAGGCAGTATGCGTGCTGAAGAGCGCTTGGCCGCTTTTTTACTCAACCTTACCCAGCGCTTGCACGCACGCGGGTTTTCTGCCTCGGAGCTAGTGCTGCGCATGACGCGTGAAGAAATCGGCAGCTACCTCGGGCTAAAGCTTGAGACGGTAAGCCGCACCTTCTCCAAGTTTGTGGAGGAAGGCTGGGTGCAAGTCAAGCAGCGCCATATCCGTATTTTGGATATGGTGGCGCTGCAAAACCTGGTCAATGGCTCACGGTTTGGTAGCTAGGGTAGCTAGCCTTCTCAGCATGCCCTTTCTTGAGGGCGCAAGAAGCCGCACCACCTTCAGAGCTGTATTTTTTATTT
The DNA here is from genome assembly GCA_018384835.1 of Comamonas sp. GTDB lineage: Bacteria > Pseudomonadota > Gammaproteobacteria > Burkholderiales > Burkholderiaceae_C > Comamonas. The sequence continues at coordinate 6,400 of JAHAYB010000309.1, read as the reverse complement.
CCTTCCTGAAATTTATGCCATAATTACGGTTTCGCCCAAATGCTGGGCACAGGGTGATTAGCTCAGTGGTAGAGCACTGCCTTCACACGGCAGGGGTCGCAGGTTCAAACCCTGCATCACCCACCATATAAATCAAGCACTTAGGTTGATAGCCTAGGTGCTTTTTTTATGGCTGCTTGGTCTCTTTGCCCCTCTTCCTCTCTTCACTGCACAATAGAGCTTCTCGCAAATATGTCGATACAGAAAGGGTTCAATATGAAGCAAGGCTTGTCATGGGCAGGCAGCTGCACTTTAGTCTTTACCGTGGCGTTGTCTGCCATACCGGCTGCGGCTCAAAGCCCCAACAGCATCATCTACCGCTGTGGTAATGAATACACCAATGATGAAATTACCGCCCTCAAACATAACTGCCCAATGATGGTAGATGGCTCTGTGGCCGTGGCGCATAGCCTGTCGCAAGGGGTTGTGCCCATTGGCAAGCCGTTTGCTAGCAGCCCGGTCTTGAACTTGGGTAAAGGTGTGCAAACCAGCCCGCCAACGCCGTCCAGCGCTGAAACGACAGTAGCAGAAGCAGTGGCCGCTACAGCACCAGCCACCTTGCCTCAACCACCTGCGGCTGTTGGTGCTGCCGGTACTGCTTCGGCATCTGCTGCCCCAGTGCCCGCTGCCTCGGCATATACCCCGCCACCCAGCGCCGCAGTAGCGGCTACCCCTATCAAGACCGTGGTGGCTCCAGCGCCAGCAACACCCGTTTCCGCTTCTGCACCAGCAGCTGCGCCAACACAGGCAGCAGCAGCGGTGGCAACGGCGGCAGTGCCCTCCCCATTAGCGGCATCAGCCCAACAGGCCAGCGAAGTACACACGCTGCTACAAACAGAGCTAGAACAAGCACGCCAGCGCTTGCAGCAACTGCAAGGCCAACAACAGGGAGCAAACGCAGCAGGTGCAGCAAACGCAGCAGGTGCGGCAGGTGCGAGCCACCTGCAAGCCCAAATCCAGCAGCAAACCCGCACCATCCAAGGCATTGAGCGCGAGCTGGCGCGTTTTGCCGCCCAAGCCCAGACCCAAGCCATGGTGCAATAAGCAATACCCGTTAGGGCATAGTTTTAACGGCAGCTTTATTTAACGGCAGGTTTACCGTGCGCCCATGCGCAGCGCACCGTCTAGGCGAATGACTTCGCCGTTGAGCATGTCGTTTTCAAAAATGTGGCGCACCAGCTTGGCAAAGTCTGCCGGGCTGCCCAAGCGGCTGGGGAAGGGGATGCTGGCGGCTAGCGAGTCCTGCACCTCTTGGGGCATTCCAAAAATCATGGGTGTGCCAAAAATGCCGGGGGCAATGCTCAGGTTGCGAATGCCGCTACGTGCCAAGTCGCGGGCAATGGGCAAGGTCATGCTCACCACCCCCCCTTTAGAGGCGGCATAGGCCGCCTGCCCCATCTGCCCCTCGTAGGCGGCAATGCTGGCGGTGGAAATGAGCACGCCGCGCTCGCCGGTGGCCTCTGGCTCGTTGGCCAGCATGGCCTGGGCGGCCAGGCGAATCATATTGAAGCTGCCAATCAGGTTGATTTGAATGGTTTTGCTAAAACTCTCTAGGCTATGGGCTTGCTTGCCGGCCACTTTTTCTGCGGGAGCCACGCCCGCGCAGTTCACCAGCCCCATGAACTTACCGGCAGCAACGGCCTTGGCAACAGCCGCCTGCGCATCTTCGGCATTGGTCACGTCGCAATGGACGAACTGCGCCCCCAGCTCTTGAGCCACCGCTTGCCCCCTGTCAAGCTGCATATCGGCAATCACCACTTGCCCCCCAGCTTGCGCCAACATGCGTGCTACGCCCTCGCCCAGCCCCGAGGCTGCACCGGTAACTAAAAATGATTTGCCCGCAATTTCCATGGCGGAGTGCTCCTTGTGTTGTGTATTGATTAAAAAACTTACCAAAAAACTTGCTACTGAAAAACTACCGTTAACGTAAACGTCAACCTCAGAGGCAAGCCGCGCATTATCCGATGCCAAGCCGCCCTTTGCCAAGCATTGGGCGTACAACGGCCTGCTGCGCACAGCGTCACACGGCGAAGAAAGCACAAAGAAAGCGCTCTTGCAATTGCAGCGGCGCGGCCCCACATCATGCAGTTATGGAACAATTTCATGGAACCACCATTGTGAGTGTGCGCCGCACCACAGACCAAGGTGTAGAAGTGGCGATGGGCGGTGACGGCCAAGTCACCCTAGGGCATATCGTAGTTAAAGGCACAGCGCGTAAGGTGCGCAGGCTCTACCACGGCAAAGTACTGGCGGGTTTTGCCGGCGCTACTGCTGATGCCTTTACCTTATTCGAGCGCTTTGAGGCCAAGCTGGAAAAGCACCAAGGCCACCTGCAACGCGCCGCCATTGAGCTCACCAAAGACTGGCGTACCGACCGCGTGCTGCGCCGCTTGGAAGCCATGCTGGCTGTGGCCGACGAAACCGCCTCCCTCATCATCACTGGCAATGGCGATGTGCTGGAGCCAGAAGAAGGCATTATCGCCATCGGCTCAGGCGGGGCTTATGCCCATTCGGCAGCCAAAGCGCTGCTACGCAACACTGATTTGCCTGCCCAGCAAGTAGTAAAAAAATCGCTGGAAATTGCTGGTGAACTGTGCATCTACACCAATATGAACCACACCATTGAGACCTTGCCTGAACAGGCCAAGCAGTCGTAATTCAACCGGAGTCTTGCTTTTTTATGTCTGCCATGACCCCCCAAGAAATTGTGAGCGAGCTAGACCGCCACATCATCGGCCAGGCCGCCGCCAAACGCGCTGTGGCCATTGCGCTACGCAACCGTTGGCGTCGCCAGCAAGTTGATAGCAGCCTACGCGCTGAAATTACCCCCAAAAATATTCTGATGATTGGCCCCACCGGCGTGGGCAAGACTGAAATAGCCCGCCGCCTAGCGCGTTTAGCCAATGCCCCCTTTATCAAAATAGAGGCCACCAAGTTCACCGAAGTGGGCTATGTCGGCAAGGATGTTGATTCCATCATCCGCGACCTGGCTGAAGTGGCCGTCAAGCAAGCGCGTGAAGCAGCCATGAAAAAGCAGCGTATGCACGCCGAAGATGCAGCGGAAGAGCGCGTGCTAGACGTACTCCTGCCCCCCGCCCGTGGCCAGGAAGAGCCACCCACCGACAGCGGCACGCGCCAAGTGTTTCGCAAAAAACTACGCGAAGGCCAGTTGGACGATAAAGAAATCGAAATTGACCTGCTCGACACCCGCCCGCAAATCGAAATCATGGGTCCCCAGGGCATGGAAGAAATGGCCGAGCAGTTGCGCGGCATGTTCCAGCAAATGGGCGTGGAAAAGCGCCAAACGCGCAAGCTCAAAATCAAGGAAGCCCTCAAGCTGCTGGTGGATGAAGAAGCAGCCAAGCTGGTCAATGAAGATGAGCTGAAAACCCAGGCCATCCACAATCTGGAACAAAACGGCATCGTCTTTCTGGACGAGATTGACAAAGTGGCCTCCCGCCAAGAGCGCGGCGCGGGCGAAGTCTCGCGCCAAGGTGTGCAGCGCGACCTGCTGCCGCTGGTGGAGGGCACTACCGTTTCTACCAAATACGGCATGGTCAAGACTGACCATATTTTGTTCATTGCCTCTGGGGCGTTTCACCTGGCCAAGCCCAGCGATTTGATTCCTGAGCTGCAAGGGCGCTTCCCCATTCGGGTGGAGCTAGACAATCTGTCGGTGCAGGATTTCGAGGCAATTTTGATGCAAACCGATGCCAGCCTGGTCAAGCAATACCAGGCACTGCTGGGCACGGAAGGCGTATCGCTGGAGTTCACCCCCGAGGGCATTACCCGCCTGGCGCATACGGCCTTCACCGTGAATGAGCGTACCGAGAACATCGGCGCACGCCGCCTATCGACGGTGATGGAGCGCCTGCTCGATGAAGTCAGCTTTGATTGCAGCCGCCTGCAAGGCCAAACCGTGGTGATTGATGCCGCCTATGTGGATAAGCGCCTGCAAGACCTGAGCGAAGACGAAGACCTGTCGCGCTACATTCTTTAGCTTGCCCAGCCAACGGCTTGCTGGCCTACTAGCAGCCATCCTCAGCCCCGTCACTGCCCTGCCCGCCCGGCTCTTGCTATGAAACGCTACGAAATCCTCGCCCAGGATATTGAAGCCTCCATCCGCGCGGGTGTGCTCAAGCCCGGCGACAAGCTGCCCTCGGTGCGCCACAGTTGCCAAAGCCGGGGGGTTAGCGCCTCCACCGTGTTCCAAGCCTATTACCTGCTTGAAGCCCGTGGCCTGGTACGCGCACGCGAGCGCTCAGGCTATTTTGTCTGCGATGGCGCTGCGCCCCTGCCCCCGCCCTTGCAGCAGCCTTCTGCGCCCGCAGATGCCAGCATTGCCGTGGATGTCAGCGCCTTGGTGTTTGAAGTGCTGCAAGCCAGCACCACACGCGAAGTTGTCGCGCTGGGTTCGGCCTTCCCCAGCCCCTTGCTGTTTCCGCTGGCGCGGCTGGGGCAATCGGTGGGTGCGGCGGCGCAGGCGCTTGACCCGTGGAGTACGGTGGATGACCTCTCGCAAGGCAACCTGGGCCTGCGCCGTCAAATCGCCCTGCGCTATCTGGCCGATGGCCTGCAAGTGCCCAGTGAAGACATTGTGATGACCCACGGCGCTTTGGAGGCGCTGAACCTGTGCCTGGCCGCTGTCACCCGCCCCGGCGACACGGTGCTGGTGGAAGCGCCCACCTTCTACGCCGCCCTGCAAGCACTGGAGCGCATGGGCTTGCACGCCATTGAAGTGCCCACCCACCCCGGCCAAGGCATGGATTTGGCCGCGCTGGAACGCGCCATTGAGCGCCACCGCCCCAAAGCCTGTTGGCTGATGAGCAATTTTCAGAACCCGCTGGGCAGCCTGATGCCCGAGGCCAAAAAGCGTGACCTAGTGGCGCTACTGGCACGCCACCAACTGCCGCTGATTGAAGACGATGTGTATGCCGAGCTATATTTCGGCGACAAACGCCCCCTGCCCGCCAAAGCCTTTGACCAAGAGGGGCTGGTGCTGCATTGCAGCTCGTTTTCTAAATGCCTTGCGCCGGGCTACCGCCTGGGCTGGGCTGCGCCGGGGCGCTTTACCCAGGCCGTAGCGCGGCACAAACTCACGACCACCTTGGGCGTGGCCACCCCCGTGCAACTGGCCTTGGCCGACTACCTGCGCCGAGGCGGTTACGACAAACACCTGCGTCGCCTGCGCCAAACCTTGGCCACGCGCAAGCTGCGCATGTTGCAGGCGATTGCCAGATACTTTCCGCCTGGAACCCGCACCACTCAGCCCGAAGGCGGCTATTTTTTATGGGTAGAGCTGCCCGCAGGAGCCGACAGCCTGCGCCTACATCGTCAAGCGCTGGAGCATGGCATCAGCATTGCACCTGGGCCGATTTTTTCTGCCTCGCGCAGCTTCCAGCACTGCCTGCGTCTGAACTACGGCCAGGAGTGGGATGCGCGTACCGAAGCTGCGCTGCAAACTTTGGGGCGCTTGGCGCAATAGTTTTTTCCAGCGTGTACGCACAGCATTTCAACGCGGCACCTGAAACACCGAAGCCTCCACCACGGTAGCGCCGCTGGCCTGCACCTCAAACTGCACGGTATGCGCTCCCACGCTGGCGCTGCCCATTGGGATGCGCAGGCGCACCAAATGCAGTTGCGACTGGGTGGGGTCAATGCGTACCTCACGGTCTTCTTCAGGCAAAGTCAGGTCGGGCAGGCCGCTGGCGCTGATGCGGTAGGTCTGCGGAATTTCCGTCGCATTCATGATTTGCAGGCGGTACAGGTTCTCCAACTGGCCGCCGGGCACGATACGCGCCAAGGATGCGCGGTCGCGCAGCACATTGACCTTGTGCGGCGTGCGCTGCGCCATGCTGATGACCAAGGCTACGCAGAAGGCCAGGGTGATGGCGCTATACGTCAGCACCCGAGGGCGCAGCACACGGCGCAGCATTTGCTTTTTGCTCCAGCGCTGCTCCATGCCGTTTTGTGTGGCAAAGCGAATCAGGCCACGTGGCAGATGCACCTTGTCCATCACGCTATCGCAGGCATCCACGCACAGGCCGCAGCCTATGCACTCGTACTGCAAGCCATCACGAATATCAATCCCCACCGGGCAGACCTGCACGCACAGCGAGCAATCAATGCAGTCGCCCTGGGCAGGGGCAGAAGCCGTCGAAGGGGTGGTGCTGTTTGTGCTTTGCGCTTTGCCGCGCATCCCGCGAGGCTCTCCGCGCTGGCTGTCATAGGTGACGATGAGCGTGTCTTTATCCAGCATGGCGCTTTGAAAGCGCGCATACGGGCACATGTGCTTGCAGATTTGCTCGCGCAAAAAGCCTGCGTTGCCGTAGGTGGCCAGGCTGTAGAACAGCATCCAGAA
>JAHAYB010000289.1 GCA_018384835.1 Comamonas sp. | reverse complement strand
TGACCGCCTAGTGCAGGTAGAGCGTTGGCGCGGCCTTTCCTCTTTATGGCTTATTCATGCAGAGACAGCCAGCGTTGGTAAAAGTGACAACCGGGTTAGAGAGGCTCGGCAAAAAGAAACCCTGTACATGGATGAGATTAAAGCGCTATCCAATAATTTTTTGGCCGGTACGCTGGACTATGAGCCAGATGTGAAAACCGTACTCATGCGCGTGCGCTCCCTGCGCGGCCAATCAGAGGAATTGGGCAATAAAATCAATTCCCTGCGCGATGACGGTCAAGACCAACAAAGCTTGTATGTCTGGCAAAAAGAGCTAGAGCCTACTGCCCAAGCCTGGAATAACGAGGTAGAAAACCTCTACCAAGAACAGCTCAAGATGCGCGAAAAAACCATTGTGCAAAGTCGCCAGAAGTTCAACAACGCCGTTCTTATCGCGGCTTTAATTGCTGCGGTTGGCGTGGGCTTTGGGCTATTGCTGGGGGCGCAGATTGTGCGCCAAATCACCCAGCCCCTGGCGCAGGCGGTGGCACTGGCCAAAACCATTGCCCAGGGCGACTTAACCCCCGACATCCAAACCAGCCGTGGCGATGAATTGGGCGTACTGCTCTCTAGCCTGGGGGCGATGGTGCTGCGCCTACGCGGCATTGTGGGCGAAGTGCGCCAGGGGGTGGATGCTGTCTCTAGCGCGGCGGGGCAAATTGCCTCGGGCAACCAAGACCTATCGATGCGCACTGAAACCACTGCCACCAGCCTGCAACAAACAGCGGCCAGCGTGGAGCAAATTACCGCCATCGTCAACCAATCGGCAGACTCTGTGCGCCAAGTCAACCAACTGGCCAGCACCGCCGCCCAAGCCGCCACCCAAGGCGGGGAGGTGGTAGAGCAAGTCGTGGCCAGCATGGAGGAAATTAACGCCTCCAGCCGCAAAATCAGCGACATCATTGGCGTGATTGACGGCATTGCCTTCCAGACCAATATCTTGGCGCTGAACGCCGCCGTGGAAGCCGCCCGCGCTGGCGAGCAAGGCCGAGGCTTTGCCGTTGTGGCAGGCGAAGTCCGCGCCCTGGCCGGGCGCAGTGCCGATGCCGCCAAAGAAATCAAGCACCTGATTGATGCCAGCGTGCGCAGCGTCGATATTGGCACGCAACAAGTCCACGAAGCGGGGCAAAGCATGGAAGACATCGTGACCGGCGTGCGCCGCGTTACCGACCTGATTGGCGAAATTACCGCTGCCGCCGCAGAGCAAAGCCAAGGCATTGCCGAAGTCAACCAATCGGTGGGCAACCTGGACCAAATGACCCAGCAAAACGCCGCCTTGGTCGAGCAATCGAGCGCCGCCGCCTCTGCCATGCACGAGCAAGCCCAGCGCTTGGCGCAGGCGATTGCGGTGTTTAAGCTCTCCGCAGGCGCAAGCCAGCGGGGTATGGGCACAGCGCTGGTGTTAGAGTAGGCGGCGCTTCTGCCAGTTGCGCTTGCTTTTATGATGGTTGGTGCAACTGGCGGGGGTATATCAGCTTGGTCGCCATCGAAGCCTCCGCCCACGGCCTGCCCACCGCCGCCTTTGCCACCGGCGGCATTGTGGATGCCGTAGCGCCGGGGCAGTCGGGGTATTTGGCGGAAAAGAACAATTACGAGCAGTTGGCCCAATACACCATCGAGCTACTAGAGCAGCCCATGCCTAGCGCAGATATACGCCACTTTGCGCAAGGCTTTGCATGGGCTAGCTTTGGCCAGCAGGTGCAGGAAGGGCTTGGAATTTGAGTACTACCGAAATCCAAAGTGGAACAAAAGGTCATGGATAAAGCTCAAAATGTTTACACTTGTATAAAC